>JAHDGC010000988.1 GCA_020627865.1 Saprospiraceae bacterium
TCTGCTCCTAAATGCTGGAATTCATTCGGAATAGCATTTATATCATCATGGGTAAATCGAAAATCTTCATTCAATATTTCAACTTGGTTGAGCACTTCATCTTTGGAAACCAAGTCATCTGCTTCCGTCTTTTTTATAATATGAAATACAACCGGAATTTCGTAAATATCATTCGTTCTGGCGGAAACCGCATTGGATACATCAGGTGTTTGATAAGCTGTATAATCAAAATGCTCAAATCCACATTTCCGCAATGTTTCTGTTTGGGCCACTAGAAAGACAGGCCAAATAGCAACGAGTCCAAATAAAAAGATTGTTATTTTATTTAGTCCTAGGTTCAATTGCAGACTGTGTTTTTCCTTCATATTTTTCAGCTTCTTTTACAAAGATACGGATATTCAGCAATAAAGGGAAAATTAAAAAGTAAAAAGTGCGTACAAGGTCGTAAGCATTGCAGTGCTGCCTTTACGATTATACGGGCACAATATTAATCCGTTATCCAAAATACGTTTTTAAAAAAAAATTCTTATTTTCGCCGTTCAAAATATCACGATAATGAAACTTGACTTTAGTAACAAAAAAGTACTGATAAGGGTTGACTTTAATGTCCCTTTAAATGATAAATTCCGGATAACAGATGACACGCGGATCAGGGCTGCACTGCCTACGATCCGAAAAATTCTAAAGGGAGGCGGAGCGGTTATTTTGATGTCTCACCTCGGGCGACCTCAGAAAAAACGAAAGGCAGATGGTAGCATTGATGTTAAGAAATTTACCTTGAAGCATCTGGTAGATCATCTTTCTAAAAAGTTGAAGCTTGAGGTTAAGTTTTGTCCGGAAACTATCGGGGAAAAGGCAACGGCAATGGCCTCCAAACTCAAAAAAGGGCAAGTATTGCTACTTGAAAATACCCGTTTTAATGCAGGCGAATCCAAGGGGGATGAGCAGTTGGCCAAAGGGATGGCCGCTCTTGCCGATCTTTATGTCAATGATGCTTTCGGTACCGCACATCGTGCGCATGCCTCAACGACAACCGTCGCAAAATTTTTCAAACCGGAACATAAATCTTTTGGCTTGCTCATGGCCAAAGAAATTAAAAATGCCAGCAAATTGTTGAATGATCCGCCTCGGCCGTTGACCGCCATTATTGGAGGGGCAAAAGTTTCGGATAAAATTCTCTTGCTGGAAAAGCTGCTCGATTTTGCCAACCAAATCATTATCGGTGGCGGCATGGCCTATACATTCATTCTGGCCAAAGGTGGTAAACCCGGCAATTCTCTTGTGGAAGAAGATCGGGTTGCCTTGGCGGCGAAGTTGTTGGATAAAGCCAAAAAGAATAAGGTTAAAATTTTCTTGCCCAAGGATTCTATTATTGCAGATGCTTTTGATGCGAATGCCAATACGGACACAGCCTATAGCATGCGTATCCGCAAGGGCTGGATGGGGCTGGATGTGGGGCCGAAAGCACAGGAGGAGTTTGCTCAAGCTATTGCGAAATCGGGTAGTATTTTATGGAATGGGCCAATGGGTGTCTTCGAAATGGAGCCGTTCAGTCATGGTACTAAGGCCATCGCGACGGCGGTAGCGGCAGCAACGGAAGCAGGGGCTTTCTCGCTGGTTGGCGGTGGAGATTCTGTGGCGGCGGTGAACCAAATGAAGCTTGCACGAAAGATGAGTTATGTGTCTACGGGTGGTGGTGCGATGCTGGAGTTTTTGGAGGGGAAGGTGTTAACTGGTGTGGCTGCGTTGTCAGAGTAGCATCGTATAAAAAAACCAACGTAGGGACAAGGCATGCTTGCCCCTACGCCGGTTATAG
>JAHDGC010000153.1:0-6195 GCA_020627865.1 Saprospiraceae bacterium
AAACACAATGCAATATACAATCAAAAAAGTTATAAAACAACAAAAAGTTTAATTTAAACCCATAAAAAACAACAAAAAGTTAATACTTAAGGGGAAAAATGCCGGGATTGGCATCAAAAGAGTGAAAATAAAAAGCCCAACACCGAGCAAAAAAACTCAGTGTTGGGCAAAAAAGGTTTAGCAAAGGTCTAATTATATATAAAGCCATCAAGCCGAAACTTCCATCTCCTGCTCCACCTTCGCATAAGAGAGAATCAGATAACAATTCTCAATGGTTTTAATACTTTTATCAAAAACCAAGTCTCCAACATCTTTCTTCTCGCCATTCAGGATTATCCCTGCCGCTCCGACATCAAGCCTCCCCTCGAAGAGTCGGCTTTGCTCACAATCCTCTTTCCAATCAGCCGCCGCGATGCAATTAAAACTAAAGTCCTCAGCCCTGCCTTTATCATCCAGCTTGCAATTTTTCTCATCAGGATTAAAAGCGACCCTAAATTGCTCTGCCGCAAAATCGCCAGAAATTTCCATCACCAGCTCCATCTTTTCAATTACCACTTCCTTATCACAAGGCAAATATGGCAACATATTCCGGCTCAACTTCAAGTTCAGTTTGCGCTCCTCTGCATCCTCATCACAATTTTGAAATTTATGCCAAGCCTCGATCAACTCATGCTGCACATCTATGAGATGCTTGCCATTCCCGGGCAGGTGCATTTGAGCAATCTCGTTCGAAGCTTGCCGCAACAACTCCCCACCTTCCTTGGCCATATAATTCACATGCATGATCACATCGCCCAAAGAATCCATGTTGAAATAATTATTCTCCCTAGGTAACTCAATACGCCAAACACTCACGGCTCCCGCATATTCAAACGGCAAGTAGCGATCATCATTAAAATTCAACTCGAACATCCCAGAATCTTGTTGACCACCAGAAGTCGCGATGGCTTCGGAAGAAATAAATTGATTCACAATCCTATCATCATCCGGCATGGCAGGATAACCATTATTGATAACATGCCCATCAAAACAATTGTCATCAAGATGCTTTTTCAGATGCGGCTTAATTCTTGTCGAACTACTCAACAAGGTCATCCGACAATGTACACCCGTATAAGGCCCGACCACGCAAGGAATACTCAGCGAAACGCTTTTGATACGACGCATATAATGCCCCGGATAATCCATATCATACATCCCTTCCGGAATGCAAATCACACAACAACCTGTTTCCTTAAGCATTAAAAACTCTAGTGGGAAATGATGCCGCAGAGAAATATGCTTCGTCAATTCATACTCCCGCTTGTTCTTATCATAATAAGATTTCTCCATCTGCCGCAAGGCATGCTGCAACCGTTCTCCGGCCAACAAGCCTTCGTGTAAGTTATCCCAGATCAAATTGCCATCAATAAATTTCTCCACGGTGTGGCCTCGCTCAACATTATACGCCCGCTCCGCTTGGCGAGCCAGCAACAAGGCCAGTTCATACATCCGATGATGCAATGCAGCAGTTTCTTTTTGCATCCAAAGATAGAGTTCATGATTAGAAAACTTATCTTTCATAAAATCAAAAACTTCTTTCGAATTTTCTATCTGCTGCACATGATTATTGAGTTCTTTTAAAGAAACATCTCTTCTTCTTTCCGATGCTAGAATCTGTCTTTCTATTTGTTGTATCTCTACTGTTATCAATTCTATCTGATGCAACCATTCCCGCTCTCTCCGATCCCATCCGCCTTCTGTATTTCTCAATCCGGCATAAGTCCCGTGATATTGAGACATCGTGCTGAACACCTGCGAAATGGTAGAAACAAATCCGGCCAATTTACTGCCCAACGGAATATGCATTTGCGGCAAGCCAGCCAGTATATCAGGAATGCCCCGCAATATTTGTGCACCGATTTCGATGACTTTGGAAATCACCAATTCTGTCAAAGACAACTGCGTATAAGAAACATAATCGGCTTCCCCTCCATTCAAACCACCACTATACAATTCTTGATTATAAGCCAAACGAATCTGTGCCATCTCCTTGGTTTTGTACAAACCTTGCACGTCCCAATCTGATGCCCGCCACTGATCTTGCCGGATACTCAAGGCCAATTCTAACAATTGTTTTTCATGATAAGCCCGCAAAGATGCCAAGTATTCTCCATCTCCTTTTTCGTAAGCACTTAACAATGCGCCTCCTAATGCCGCAACCTCTCCGGCAAACTCCTGTGCTTTCTGCAACAAGAACTGGAATCGGTAAGGACTTTGTGGCAAACAAGATTCTAATTCATCAACACAAACATTCATATTCGTTTGCCAACCACAGCGGAACGGATCATCTCCCAAATACGGCATGTCCTTGTTCGGTTTTCCATTTTCATAACGGGCCATATTCTGGCAAGTATGGATCAAGTCCAAACGATCTTGAACACTATCATACAAATTCAGCAAACGAGGATTCAACAAGGTTCCCGTTGCCGAGAAACTATCTATCGGAGCAGCAGCTGCCGCATCCTCATCTATCACCGTCGATGGCGCAGCGCCCAGTATTTTACAAGCGGTATCATAAACCAGGCGGGCTTGTTGGAAAGCCTCCGGTGCATGTTGCTTCATCAAGGCATCTCCCCATTGCATCAAGGTATCCAAATAATGTAAAAGAATCGCCCTGTTTTCTTCAGACAAATTCGCCCAAGTATTATCTTCCTTCAATGGATTGTAGACCTGTTCGTAAACCTTCAACGCCGCCTCAAAACGACAGTGCGCCCGCAAATTATCCGCCACCACGATGGCAGGGCTGAACAAAGAAGGTGGCATAACCGTAGCACCGGGAACAAAGTAAACAAAGGTCGGAAAAGCCGCCAGATCACCAAGATCGGTATGCCCACTAAGCGGGTTCGTCAACTGTGGCAACACCGCCGCCGAATCCGAAACCATATCATAACGGAATCCAACTTCTTGATCCGGATCTTCCGAACTATCAGGATAACCCACCGGAACGATGCCGCCCGTTACTTTGAAACGAAGCGTATCCGCCGTTCTTCCTTTAAATTCTATTTCTGCAAAATCACTTCCAACAACATGCACCCCTTCATCAGAAAATCGCAGTTGTTCGAATTCTCCATTATGAACTTTAGTCCAAGCCAGTAACATTTTATCCTCAGCGCCCCAACTCAACAAGTCTGGCAAATCCGCATCACTGTGCCACTCCCAACTCGCATCTTGCGTAACCGCCTGATAGAAGGTAGAATCTACCAACCAAAAGTAATATTCATCCACTATGGGTTCGTGTGGTTCCACACAAGTATGGCAACAATCGCCTGCTACCGGCGGACAATAAATTCTACCCTGCGGTTGGCCTGCTGCTGCCACACGGACAAACTTTTTGCCCAAACGAATGGCGGCTTCTATCCAGTAAGGCACCTTGCGTGGCTTGGTTGTCAAATCACTTTCGGCAATGGAAGTCAGCCATGAAGGTCGGCCATGTACTTCCGGCGTTCCCATTTGGTCAAAGCCATTACGGGCAGGCGCGGATGGAAGCGTTTGTATCACCGAAGGTTCTTTTTGCTGTAACAATGATCCCGCAATATTGCCACCCGGAATAGGATTCGGGATACCCGGCGCAATCGGCATCGTCAAGGTTTGCTTACGCAATCGGTCTTCCAAAAACTGGAAAGCTTCTGTTTTCCTAGCATCTTCCAACCTATGGTGTTCGACCCAATTTTCACCATACAATTCCCGCATTTTACACTGCTTCCAAATATTGTAAGTCGCATAACGTTTATCCCAAAGCTGGGCAAAATCAAGAGAGATCCCAAATGGCGTTGGTGTTGCAGTAGCGGGATATTCCAAGCCCAATCTCGCACGCCGGATGTAATTTTGAACAGCCGTAATCGCCTCCTCAATTCTACTGGCCTTTTGGCAAACATCCACCTCCACATCCAGCAACAATAACTCACTAAGGTGTTTCGGTTCCGTTGCGAAAACAGGTTCTCCACCCGTATATTCCCAAGGCAACTTTACCCGATTTTGTGTCGTCAGGAAAGCCACCAAAGCATTCCGCGCATTGACCCGAAGCTTATTATTCATTTTCTCCAAGGCCGCATATTTCGGCGGATCACAATCTTCTAATAAACTTTTACAAACAAACTCGACCAGCTTATCCAGTTCTTGCCCGTTTGCCCATGCAGCAGGATTCAAACCCGGCAACCCATTTTCAGCATCAAAAGTTCCGGACAAGGTATCGAGGGCATTGGCGGCCTCACAAATCCGGATGGCCCATTCTTCATTGACCAAATCGGCATGGGTCAAAGTGGTTGAAGGCGCATAATTTAACACGGCTTCTACGTTCGTATAATTCAAGTTGGTATTCAGGTAACGATTCAGCCTGTTGGCCTCCGGACTGTCGCTCTGCACTTCCTCGTCTTTCTCATAGAGGAATAATTCCCACAAGTTGGTGTTGCCTGTTTTTTGCTGTAAAGCTTTATAATCAAACATCCGCTCCCACCAATCAAACAGGGCTTGCTGTCTTTGCACGGATGGTGCATAGCGATCATTGGAAGCATTGTGTTTGTAACTATCCGTTACCGGCAATAAATTATAATCAAAAACAGCCTTGTGTGGCACAAAAATTCCACCATCATCTAGGTAAAAAGCAGTGCCCTCAAAGTCGGCTCCATTATCCAAAAGGTAACTCAATTCCGATTGGTTACGGGTTGTTTTTTCTGCGGACAAGCCAAAACGATTGGCAAACAATCCGGCCTTGAATGCCCGCTGGTAAGTGCGTCGGATATCCCTGATCGTACTGGTATAAAAATGATCCAAATACGCCTTCGCTTCTCCGGCAATGACGGCCGTAACTGGAGGCGGATTTTCTCCATCCGCAACACCTTCACTCAACAAACCCGTCTTGCAATCCCGGAACAATTTATTAAACGGAACCGTGAGGATTTTATCTTCGGTATCTGGCCCAGCATACTTCAATTGGAAACCTGTTTTCTGCGGGCAAACTTCCTCTTGTTTATCAAAATCAGGAACCGGGTTGATGTAATCAATAATGATTTCGTAAGCACAAGGCAACAAATCCACTTCGGCAGAACAATCACAAGGGATGTGTTCTTCTCCATAACCTTTGGACAAGACCTCAATTTTCTTCTGGCCTCGCTTCAAGGTAATTTTCCATTTTGGCAAACTACTTTCATCGTAGTCGGGTTGCTCCTCTTCCGGTGTTGGCGTTCCGGCAAAGAAATTGTATTTTCCTTTTTTATCAATTAAAATAACACCCTGCCAACGTACGCCATATGGCATCGCACCGCCCAGTATTTCACCCGTTGCATTCTCTATGGCAAAGCCATTACAGATCGTCACCAACTGGCTGGCCGTACTGTTCAATTCCAAAGGCGGGATAATTGTCGGCACCGGAGCATTGGTTTCATTTTCAACAGTACCAAAAGCATTTATCGGCCCTCTCACTTCTCGCCATAACAAGGTATTGGTAATTTGGCCATTATTATCATAAGACAATTGACCATCTTCCAAGGCATGATATTCTCCCAGAAGTCCCGTTCCGACCAATCCATTAATGGCAGCAAAGGCACCACCATGTGGTAGCGGATTCCAAAGAACAGCAGGAACCGTACCGTTATCATCCTCCCAATTTTGATCAGCTGTGGTGGCATGATTCTCATCCGCATACATACGCTTGAGGATTTCCCACATGACTTTTTGTCCACCCTCAAAATCGGATGCCGGATCTGTAGCGGCAACATGCTCGGCTAAGAATTCTGCAACAATCTGGCTACGTTTGTAGAATACGGCAAAAGATTTCTGGAAAAATTCCCAGCGTTTTTTAGCATCCGTTTCTTGCACGAGATACTCGATGGCTGCTAGTTGATTTTCAAAAAGGAAACCGACTTGTGCCAATTCTTTCCTTGGCATAAAAAACAAATTCCTAACGGCTTCTCTTTCTTTCGGCTTTAGCTTATCGGTGTAGATTTTCTTGATAACATCCTCATTGGACAATGGAATCTTGGTGCATAAAGTACGGTCAGATTCATTATAGAAAAACGGGCTTTCCTGCGGCTCATTCCACATATCCGCATTCGTGTAGGAATCTGTCGTGTCAGGAATAGTCATATCAACACAATAAGTCCCCAACACATTACTGGCATCATCTATGACACAATCACAATCCTCTTTCATCGGGAA
>JAHDGC010000153.1:6295-11435 GCA_020627865.1 Saprospiraceae bacterium
ACTTCTGCAAAGCGTATCGTATGTGTCGGATGTGCAAACCAAGTATAGTTCGCATCATCCGGATTGAAGCCCGCCAAGCGAGAAAGCTTATCCAAATTGTCTTTCAATATCTTTTTCAAATCCGGACGAGCAGCACATTCGTGTTCTTTTTCGGCGTAAGCCTCAATTTTATCCAACAAATGACTCACGCTCCAATCCCAATTTGGAATCGCCGCAGCCCTGTCCTCATAATTCAAAATATCGGCTTGATCCCATATGGCCATCAGGTGCGTGCGCTCCGAACCGATGGCACCACCAGCAGCCGGAGTACCGTTTGTTAAATCCAAACCAAATTTATCCCGCAACATTTGGAAAGCGACCAGTTGCCGGATAAAATCCGGGTTCTGAATAGGCGGTGCTCCATCTTGGTACATTTCCAAAACATCTGCAATGTCCTTCAATTCCGTAAAAGTATAATTGGCACCTTCCAGTTCCTGTAATTTTCTCCAAAGTCGGATGAAAATAATCAGTCTCCTAAATTTGTCAACAGCAGAACCTGCACCTGAAAAACTGATATTGATTGCTGTCAAATCAAGTGGTTCTTCTTCTGGAAAATCATTTCCTCCACTAGCATTAAAAGGCACAAATTCAGATTGCCACAAGGCCAAGAAATCATCATAACACAAGCCCGTCCGATCCAGAAATTCGGACAACTTCTTCAGGGTATTCACAAAAACATTGGTAGGAAAACCATACATATCATGCGTCGCGGCCGCAATCATTGTATTACCAGAAAAAACCAAAAGATACTCTTGCTCATCAATGCCCAGATAAGTTCTCCCCAACTCAATCGGCACAGGCAAACGCCACAGGTGCGGTTTGAATCCGGCAGGGTTTCCATCCGTCGGCAAGTCCTTGAGGGCAAACTCATGAATATCAGCCGTGAACCGTCGTTTCATATCAAACAAACTGGTTCCGGATGCTGGTGGATTTTCTCCATACAAATAATCCAAGTAACATTCCCTGATGTCTGCATCCCTATCGTATGGCAAACCATTGCCAGAAAAGGCATTTTTCACAGCAATGTAAGCAGCTTGTTGCAAAATTCGTCTAGCCGGATCAGCCGGATAGGAAGGTGCGGAATGTTCTGGGATTGCACAAAATAATTTCTCTTTATCGTGCTCCTCTATCGAATGTTCGTGTATCGTATTTCCAGTGTTATAGATTAAACCTTGCGTAGGCAAATTTCCTGCCGCACTCACAAAAGCCATATCCTCCAAAGATTCCAATACCATATCTATCATCGGAATCGGCAATGTCAAATTATGGTCGGAAGCCAAAAGTGTTTCTCCAATTTTGCCCCTTCTCGCAGCAATAAAATCACCTAGCGGATTGGTCGCCACAACCGTGTTATCTGTGGCACAAGTAAAGTCCTCACCAACCTTCAATAATTCATTCAAATATTGCACAGGCCCGACAGGAGACAGGTGGCCCTGTGGAATAATATTGCGTAAATCACCATCGGGATTGACGGGCACAAAACTACTCGCTACCGGAGCATCAGGTACACTCACAACGCCACCAGCTTGCGTATAAATAGCATCCGCATGCTCATAAGCTACCGTTCCCAACAATGCTGCCTTAAATTTATAACTCGGTATAGCCGTAATATTTTCTCTTGCGGTAAAGCCCCTGGCATACAAGGCTTCCATCAAGGAAAATTGTATTGCATCAGATAAACCAATATCCGTTGCAAGATACAATTCATTAATGGTTTGAATCGCTGCCCCGCAACAAGGATCGGCAATGGCATCTAGTTGCGCTTGGGTAATGCTTCCAAATACTAAGCCGTTCGCATCTACCGCATCTTTGACACAATTATCTATCAAACAATCAAAGGTTCCCGGCGTCGGAGATACCGGCTCAGGAAGCGGGCAATCCTCCGGTGGCAAGGGGAAACATTGGCCAACACAAGCCACTACCCGCTCCACCAAATCCGTCATATTATCCGGACGGGTATATGGCGGAAACAAGCCCAAATCAACAGGCGGGCAGAAAATTTCAAGCCACTGTTTCGGGCTTATTGTATTTACACTAGCCGGAACAGGCGATGGATAATCCGTCGTACTCAGCCCCAACAATTCATTAATATGGCCAACCAAATCTGTATGTGCTGAAAGCGGACTGCCTACAGGATTTCCATCCACAGAAACCAGTGCTTTTAGAAAATCTTTGTAAGTACTTGCGGGCGGGAAGAAACCACTCGCAGGATCAATTATATCGGCCAATACATCCTTATGCCTCTCTATAAATTTGATGACCCGATCTTCCTTTTTGGCAACATGGGTAAACACCGGAAATGTATTACTGGAAAACAAGGTTGCATCTCCGAAAAAAGTTTGCCACTCCTCGGCTGGCAGTTTCTCCAATGCGACCAACTCATTCGCGTAAGGTAGCGGCACCAGCGAAGTGAGCCAAGCATCAATATCGGCCCTGACGGGTTCTGCCGAATCCATGACCAAGGCATCGAGGGCAGCAGGCAAGACCGTTAAGGTGCCGTCAGTTATTTGTTGACTAATAGTTCGCGCATGCGCAATAAAAAGTAAAATACGTTCTTCCTTCGGTGTCGTATCCGTAAAATCAGGCAATAAATCCGTGTCACCTTGCGGAAAGAAAAAGGCTCGCCAATCGGATTTTGGTTTATCCAATAAATCTGCAGAAGCATCTCCATGAGGCGCAAAAATAGCACTGTCGGTTACAGCATCTATGAAAGGTTGGTGCGCTTGTCCATTTTCAGATGCAAGCGCCTCCAATGCCTCTGGGAAAGTAGCCGCCGGATCAAGATCATCTTTTACCCTTTCCAGTTTTTTACAAAAAGCCGTAAAGCGATCTTCCGTTAAATTGGGGCTAACACTTTCGGGTATCAATTCATCATGGACACAACTGACCGTAAAGAAAGTTTTCCAATCCGAAGATTTCATGTTGGCCACCTCATCTACAGTCGGTGCTGTACCGCCAAAATGTGCTGTCAATGCATCTTCAAAATCGGTATTAAAATCCGTATTATCCGTACCCGTTATATCCGGCACCAAAGACGCCACATCCGCATAAGGAACCACGCCATGTTTTGCCTTGACAAAGGCCGCTTTTTGCAACAATCCATTTACGCGACTCTCCACATTCTTGCCCGGTGCACAAACCGGAATGCAAGGAAAGAAGAAATTCGTCCAACGAGCAGCACTAAATGGTACGATAGAGGCAACCGTCAAATCCAAGGACTCATCATTCAAATAAGTTTTCACTTCCTGCACCAATGCCTGATGTCCTTTGGTAATAAAACACAAAACCAAATCCAGATGACCTTCCATCGAAGCAGGATTCGGCTGCACCTCATTTTGCCAAAAATCCATAATATCCGCCGTGGCCGCATAACTCGCCCAATCATTCACCAAAGTATAGGCCGCATCTCCAACATCAATCTTACATTTTGGGGTATTGCCAGGATTGGCGACCAAGGCACCAATTTGCCGGACAACTTTTGCCTTTTGCAAAGGATCTAAATCACCGACTTTCCCTTCGGCAATGGCCTTATCCAACTGCTTCTCGATTTGCGTTTCGTCCATCAAGACAATCTGCTCGATGCGATCACTCAAGGAAAACTCTTCGGGACTATCTGCCGTCAAGCCATGTACCAACTCCGGCGTAATATCCGTCAAGATGGAACCCACATTAAAGGTATCGCTGCAAAGGATAACTTTTATATTTTTATTGGGCGTTGCCTCGGAAGTAAGCCCCAGCAAATCAGGCCGCAAGGGGAAGGAGAAACAAATTTCTTTGGCTTGCTGGAGTTGCTGCGTTGCAATAATGGAGTTGATGATTTCACAAATATCCCGCTGTATCTTTTCGATAATTTGCGGAATCGAAGCCGGTGCACCAGCCACCATAGCGGCCATATCTAACAAATCAGTTACACCTTTTATAATTTTATCCAACTTGGGTGGAATCAATCCCGGCACATTCGGAGCGGGCAAACTCCCCACATCCAATCCATCCGGGAAACCGGGGAAAGGCATGCCGCTGCTAATCATATCGGCCACCATCGCTCCTGCTGCTGCCTCGCAGTCTACATTTTCTGGATCACTCAAATCTACATACTGGCTCACCAAATCTGCCATGCCTGAAAAGCCGACGGACTCACCATTGACGAGGTCAGAAAATGCCTGTGCGGAACTGGCGGAAAGTAAGGTGACGAAGGGATCGGCTTCTTCTCTTAAATCTTCAGTGATGTCTAAAATATAAGCCTCATAGATGGCACGGTTAGTCTGCGTAGGATCAATAACAGGAAAAGTGTCAGGAGCAGGTAAATCGGGAACAATTTCAAAAGACACGGTACTGTTTCCCAACACGATCCACTCATCGTCTATACATTGTTCGATTTTCAGGCGGAGTTTGCCTTCTTTGCCTGTGGTATCATGGGTAAAAATTCCGGGAACGCCTGTCGGATTATAAGTTCTGCCAAAGGAGGAAATGGGAAGTGAGCCGAGAATAGGTGGCGGCAACAAAGGATCACTCAATCCCGTCACCAATTTATCATCACCATCTGCACCTTGATACTTACCGTCCTCTCCGAAGAAAAGAGGCAACTCAAAAGCTAAAGTAGCCGCACCTTCTAATAAGGCCGGGTCTAAATCCGGCGGAGCTGTCGTGCCATCTCCCGTCCGTGGATCACCATGCTGGAAAAATATCGCAGGCGGGGAAGGTGGCGGGTTTACTTCCGGTTTCACCTTGATTAAGCTACCAATAATGCTATCCGAAAACTCAAAAGTAAGTTCGTGTGGGATAATTTCATCGACCTGATCCGTCCGCAATTCCGAAGCCGTAAAACGAAACTTTCTTTTTATAGGAACCGGAACCGGGACTACCGTATCTGGTAAGATATTCGTGTTGAGCATTTCGAACAAATCTTTCCCACTATCTTGCGCATCGTTTTGCGTTGTAGGATCATAGTCTTTATGCTGTAGCCGAATTTGAATTATGTCTGCCATAATGTTGTTTTTTCTGTTTTTGGATTAAGGAATGTGGAAATAATAAGATGCACAACTTCTACTGGTTCTTTTGCTCCATAACTGCGTTAAAAAGCCTCGCCGATGCCCCGCATCGC
>JAHDGC010000154.1 GCA_020627865.1 Saprospiraceae bacterium
GTTTTTCCAGCTTGGATTTGCATTTTTAATTCCGGAAATCCTAGAAGGCTTGAATACAGAGAAAGCCTACTTTGCCAAAGACATGAAAAATATGTGGCCCTTGAATTATTACTTTTTTGAAGATTGGCACCTTGACAATATGCGTTCCGGTGGAAGCCTCGGGATGTTTATGCTGGTGTTGGGTGTTGCTATGATTTTTGTCATCTCCCCGGTACTAACCTATTTTTATGGCAAACGCTGGTATTGCAGTTGGGTTTGTGGATGTGGTGGATTGGCAGAAACGGCGGGTGATCCTTGGCGACAACTTTCTGACAAATCACTCAAGGCATGGAAAATAGAACGGTGGATGATTCACGCGGTGCTTGCCTTGATTATTTTGGTAACTATTGCTGTACTATACACTTATTTTACGGGTAATTCCCAGTTCTTGTTTTTCAACTCTTATTCCTTGCGCTCGTGGTATGGCTTTTTTATCGGGGCGGCATTCTCTGGTGTTGTTGGTGTTGGCTTTTATCCCTTATTGGGCAGCAGGGTTTGGTGTCGGTTTGGTTGCCCGATGGCTGCTATTTTGGGATTACAACAAAGATTTTTCTCTCGTTTTCGGATTACAACAAATGGTGGCCAATGCATCTCCTGTGGGAACTGCTCTACCTATTGCGAGATGGGCATTGATGTACGCTCCTATGCTCAAAAGGGACAAAACATTGTTCGTGCAAGCTGTGTTGGATGTGGCATTTGTGCTGCGGTTTGTCCTCGGGGTGTTTTGCGTTTGGAAAATGGGTCGGCTGATGTTTCCGATAGGACTACAGAGCTGAAGGCAATTCATATTTCGGAGGGAGAAGTGCGGTTGTTGTCTTGATATAATTTAATGGTTTAACAACATTTTAATCATTGGAGCATAAAAAACTTTATCAAATCAACAATGATTTTACACGCTAACAATAGCTGCCTCCTTCACATTTCTTATTACGGCTTTTATTCCGAACTCCATTCCTGCATTACTGACATATCGTTCACTGGTTCCAATTATTTCTCCATTTGCTGCTTTTAGCACAAAGTAATATTTTTTTTCATCTCCTCCTTTTCTTACATAATTTTTTTCATCCTCATAATTTGAAATTACAGATTCAATCCCTTTCTTTGCTGAGGATTTTGATTTATATCCTTGACTTTTAAGAATAATCTCCCCATTACTCGACCGTAACCTGAACCGAAACTTTCCTTTACTATCCTCAAATATTTGAAATACACTCATTTTATAATTGTTTTACAATTTCAACAATAAATTCATCTACATTACTAAACCATTTATTCACCTTTCTTTTACTGATTGATTTAGCATTATGGAATCCATAACCTTCTCGTTTCTCCCTATCAGCTTGATGTACAATACTATGCCTCCTTTGGATCATTTTATTTATTGTGGGAAGTAAAGCTTCGATCCTAGGGGTTATATCAATTTCGATACTGATTAATGCTGCCGAAATTTCTTTAGTATTATTAAAGCTTTCTCTATCTAAATACTGGTTTACTGAAAGTTGAATAACTTTTTCGACAGTTAAAGATTTATGTTTCGATAACTCGCCCAAATCAAATTTATTTTTCTTAGAAAAAGTAGATTCATCAACATATAAAGGTATTTTGACTAAATGCTGATTATGCGATTTTGGCAATTTTATTTTTAACAGCCCCCTCAAAAAATCTTCCAGAGATGCATGAAGCAAAACTACCGTTGATCTCAATACATCCAAAGAATTGACTGACTTTCTCCCCCTATTCACATTTGACAGATTATCATAAATATCAAGCATACCCTTAACCCTATCAAGGTTTTTCTCTACATAAAAGCCTAAATCATCTATATTCATTCTTATGAATTTATATAAAACAAACTAATTTACAAAAATTATCTCTATAATGAAATATTTTTTTCATAAAATATCCCCATTACTCATAAAACCGCCTCCTCAAATCCACTAATAATTTCTCAATCTCCTCAAAATCTGGCTCATCCGGCAGCATACTTTTTTCATAAGCATTCTCTACCCTTTCCATTTTTTGATTTGCCTTTTCAATCAACTCATCATACGTCCAGTCGCCATTCCTAATAGATAACAACTCACTTCTATTAGGCCGTCTTACAACAATCTCCCCTCGCTCCAAAATCTCAACAGCCATATCCAACAGACGAAATGTGTGCATCATGTTTTTAGCATCATAATTTTTCCCGTGTGCAACATTATTTTCATACCTTGACGCATTCCGCTTCGCCACCCAATCCCAATACTCTCGATAATCTTTACAATATTTGATATAGCCATCCTGATTGAAATAGAGATAACCTTCGGGGGTTGTATATTTGGGAATACTGCTCAACAACACGGTCGTCGCACTTTCCTTCTTCATGATTCCCTTGTAACCATAAGTTCTCGTTCTATCTACGAATATCGCATAAAGCCCCTTCGCATGCGAAACATTAACCAAACCACAATCTTCTTGTGCCATCCCTTTCAGCCTCAACCATTCCTCCAAAGGTATTGATCCCTGCCCATGCAACACATAACAAAACTCAAGCACTGTCTTTTTTTCTTTCCCCATTGGATTGACGATTTTCTTGTTCAATCCTCTAGCCTTTCTTACCTGCGTAAAAGCATATCCTCCAAATGTATTTTTACATCTTTTAGAAAGAAACAACTTTGGGTGCAATACTTCCAGAAACGGATGCTTCTTAATTATTTTGTCTTCCGGCGTCACCAGCAACTCCAGTATATTCGGGTTATTTTTTTCCAACAATTCTACAAACCTCCCCAACTCGTAATACACAACATCATTCGATGCATCAGAAACTTGCGGCACGTAATGCATCCCATAAAATTGTTCCTTTGGCAACAAAAATACCCCTTTGATATCGGTATCGGATGTCGGGATGTCTAGACCATATGCCTTACTACCCGAAATACATTCGTATATGATCAAATCCCTTTCTTTTAATTCTGTTATGGTCATTAGTTTTTAATAAAAATATTAAAATGTCGCAAGCACTACGACGCTACTTCAATAACTTTCAAAAAAATCGGTTCAACATCCAGCAAAACCCTTTTTATCCTCAACCTTAATGTTATCAAACTCTCGGAACCACATTTATCTTTCATTAACTAAGCCCACGAAAATACTACAAAAATTCAGATTACAACTATCAATTTTCATAAAAAAGTACGCAATCGGTTATGAATATTACAACAATATATTCATCCCTCCAAAATAAAAAAAAATCTACCAATAACACATATGAATAGTTTTTATAAAATGATTTATTTTACTTATCTTTGCAGCCTACAATTTTAAAAAGGTAAATTTTTATACAGACTCGTTGTATGTATGGTTTAGAAAGGATTTCGAATATTTTGGCATCAAATGGTAAATGGCCATTCCCTTAACTATTGATCCTTTCAATGCTTCATTTTTATTACAAAACCCGGATATCGCAGTTTTGTAAAATGGCCTGCCATATCCTAAACAAAATTTCATGAAACAATTAAGCTTCTTTCACAAGCGAGTGTTTTTTACCTTTTTGCTCGCACTCTCAATCACAACCTCCTTTTTATTTGCCCAAATCAACACACCACCCGGCGCTACCATTCCCTTTGGAAGTAATGCATCCTATCCCGGCAATAACATTATGCCTACAAATTTACCGTCTAATGGAAGTTACGGCGCTTCGCAAGATGCAGCGGATGCTTACAACCAATGGAAGACAGACTATGTAGAAAGTTGTGGTGGTACACCGGAAGTATTCCGCGTAAAATTTGATAATCCTGCCGAAACTGTTTCCGAAGGTATCGCTTACGGGATGTTGCTTGCCGCTTATGCCGCAGACAAGGCACTCTTTGATGGCCTTTGGCAATACTACAAAAACCACAGCAATGGCAACGGTGTCATGAACTGGAAAATTAACGGCTGCTCTGGCGTAATTGGCTCCGGCGGTGCAGCCGATGCCGAACTCGATGCAGCAATGGCCTTACTGGTTGCCAATGTTCAATGGCCAAACAGTACCAGTCCACACGACTACGCAACAGACGTAACCGCCCTAATCACCGCAATCAGAGATCACGAAATTCAACCGACTTGGGCAAATGGGCCTTACCAAGTCAACAATGGAGACAACTGGGGATTTGGCAACAACTGCCGAAATCCAAGCTATCAATCTCCCGCATACTACAAGGCCTATGCAGATTTTGTCCCATCACAAGCTGATCTTTGGAATAATGCTGTTACCGCAAGCTATGATTTAATCAACGCAAATGTTCACCCAACTACCGGATTGGTTTCTAACTGGTCTGACCACAACGGTGTACCCAACACCTGTAACGGCCCAGATGAATATGGTTGGGATGCTTGCCGAAATCCCTGGCGAATGGGCACAGAAGTTTCTTGGTATAGTGACCCAAATGCGAAAGCTATTTGTAATAATATTGCTGCTTTTGTACAAAGTACAGGTGTAGCTAATCTCAGGGGGCCACTTCCACAAAATGGTACTGGCGGCTCTTATCATTCCCCTACTTTCATCAGTACATGGGCCGTTGGTGTCATGGGCAGTAACAGTACTTACCAAAGCACACTAAACAGCATAGACACGGAAACCGTTGCCGTAACAGATCCGCTTCCTTATTATTTCGGGAATACCCTACGGGCAATTTGTTTATTCAACCTTACGGGTAATTTCTGGCCGCCACAAAATACGACGCCCGGCAATTCAGCGCCAGTTGCGGATATTGTGGCAACCCCAACTTCTGGAGATGGCCCGCTTAGCGTCAGTTTTGATGCTTCTGGTTCTTCCGATGCTAACGATGATCCGCTTAGCTATGCTTGGGATTTCGGTGATGGCACCACAGGCACGGGCGCAACACCTAGCCATACATTTACTGATCCCGGCGTGTACACTGTAACACTAACCGTAGAGGATGGCAATGGTGGTTCAGGTACCACAACCATCAACATTACCGTTATTGACACTTCCCCACAACCACCGACGGCTGCATTTACAGCAAGCCCGACTACAGGCAATTATCCATTAAATGTTTCTTTTAATGCCTCTACTTCTTCTGATCCAAATGGTGACCAATTGACCTATACTTGGGATTTTGGTGATGGAAATACCGGAACAGGAGTAATGCCTTCTCACACTTATATGGCAGAGGGTTCTTACATTGTAACCTTGACGGTTTCTGATGGCACCTTCTCCGATACCGCTACAATGACCATCACGGCAACAGATATTACCCCTCCTTCCTCCGATTATGATTATGGAGAAGTATTGTGCAAATCTTTCTTCTTTTACGAAGCACAACAATCCGGCGCACTCTCCCCCAACAATAGAGTCACATGGCGTGGAGAATCGGCGATGGATGACGGAAGCGATGTTGGACTTGATCTGACTGGCGGCTGGTACGATGCCGGAGATCATGTAAAATTTGGTTTCCCGATGGCATACACCGCTACAATGTTGGCCTGGAGTGGAGTCCAAGATCAAGGGGCTTATGAGGCTACTGCTCAATGGGAAATTTTGAAAGAAAACCTCCGATTCGTAAACGATTATTTTATCAAATGCCATGTTAGGAATCCAGATGGCTCTACCGATAGATTCTACGGACAATTAGGAAATGGAAGTGCTGACCACGCTTGGTGGGGACCAGCTGAAGTGATGCAGATGGATCGTCCGGCTTACTATGTGGATGCTGCAGGCCCAGGTTCTGATCTCACGGGAGAAACTGCCGCTGCAATGGCTGCAGCCAGTATGATTTTTGCCAATGACGACCCTGCTTATAGTGCAACCTTGCTCGAACATGCCATTGCATTGTATGACTTTGCCGATACTTATCGCGGAAAGTATTCCGATGCCATTACAGACGCGACCGCTTTTTATAATTCATGGAGTGGCTATCAGGATGAAATTGTTTGGGGTGCCATATGGCTATACCGTGCGACGGGAGATCAAGCTTACTTGACCAAGGCACAGACAGAATATAACAATTTAAATACTGAAATCGGTCAGAGTGTGCGTTCCTACAAATGGACACTTGCATGGGATGATAAATCCTATGGTTGTTATGCCCTCATGGCACAGCTCACCGGAGAAGCAGTATACAAACAAGACACAGAACGCTGGTTAGACTATTGGACAACGGGATATAATGGTGACCGAATTAATTACTCGCCCGGTGGACAAGCGCATCTTGATACCTGGGGTTCCTTACGCTATGCAGCCAACACTTCATTTGTAGCATTGGTTTATAGTGATGTTATTGCAACCGAAAACCCGACTAAAAGTACAACCTATCGAGATTTTGGAATATCTCAAATTAATTACGCACTTGGAGATAACCCGAATAACCGGAGTTATGTTGTTGGGTATGGCGTCAATCCGCCTATCAATCCACACCATAGAACAGCACATGGTTCTTGGGCAAATAGCATTGGTGTTCCGGATGACAACAGGCATATCCTCTACGGTGCACTGGTCGGTGGTCCCGGATCGCCTAACGATGAGTATGTTGATGATCGCGGAGATTATATTGCAAACGAGGTTGCTTGTGATTACAATGCTGGGTTCACAGGAGCCTTGGCCAGACTGATTACCCTGTATGGTGGCACGCCACAAACCAATTGTTTTGAACCAGAAGTATACGATCCTTGTGAAGAGTATTTTAGCGAAGCCAAGGTAAATGCTTCGGGCGGTACTTTTACCGAAGTAGCTGTTTGGGCAACGAATCATTCTGCATGGCCAGCAATGATTACGGATCAGGTTTGCTATCAATATTTTGTTGATATTAGTGAAGGTTTAGCATTAGGTTATCTACCAATAGATTATACGGTAAGTATTAATGTTGCTCCCTCAGGCACGACAGCATCGCCCCTCACGTTACTTACAGGTACAACTTACTACGTAGAAGTTTGTTTCCCCAATACTATGATTTACCCAGGTGGACAGAGCGAGAGCCATAAGGAAGCTCAGTTACGTATTGCTTTGCCGAATAATGCCCCAGCTGCTGCTTGGGATCCGACCAATGACTGGTCTTATTTTATTTCGGATGGGAATCCTATGACCAGCACGCTGCAAACCAATCCAAGAATTCCTTTTTACAATAATGGCGAACTCCTCTGCGGAGAATTGCCTGACGGAACGGCACCCAACAGACCGCCAGTAGCAGATATTGTGGCCACACCAACTTCTGGAGACGGCCCACTAACGGTTAACTTTGATGCCTCAGGATCTTTTGATGATAACGAAGAAGATGTGCTCTCTTATACTTGGGATTTTGGAGATGGCACTACCGGAACAGGCCTAAATCCTAACCATACATTTACAGATCCGGGCGTGTATACCGTCACGTTGACTGTAGACGATGGCAATGGCGGTACAGATATGGAAACCATAAATATCACGGTTATTGATTCAACACCACAACCCCCTACAGCTGTATTTACAGCCACCCCGATGACCGGTGATTATCCACTCGACGTCTTGTTTGATGCCTCAGGGTCTTCCGACCCCAATGCTGACCAATTGACCTATACTTGGGATTTTGGTGATGGTACAACAGGAACGGGTGTAATGCCTTCCCATATTTACACTGAAGAAGGAGCGTACCTCGTTACCCTAACCGTTTCCGATGGCACATTTACCGATGAAACAACGCAAACGGTCACGGCAATAAATTCTCCTCCAATTGCAGACTTCACCGCGACACCCGTTTACGGACAACCGCCACTATTGGTCAATGTGGATGCAAGTACTTCAAGTGATCCGAATGGAGATGCGATTACTTATAGTTGGAATTTTGGAGATGGCACTACTGCAACGGGAGCAAACGCATCACATACCTATACCACAGAAGGCAATTACACCATTACCCTTACGGTAACAGATGAGAATGGATTGAGCAGCACGACCACGACTTCAGTAACGGTTAGCTTGACTTCCTGTAGCCTTGTCGCCCATTATCAAACTGGAGATACAAATGCAAGTGATAACGCTGTACGACCTAATTTTCAAATTGAGAATACCGGTACAGATCCAATTAACCTGAGTGAAGTTACATTCCGGTACTGGTATCTTAAAGAAGGAACAGCCGCAGAGCAAGCTTGGATAGATTGGGCAAATGTTGGAGCTGCAAATATCACGACGAATTTCGTAGCGATGCCAACACCTGTCGAAACTGCCGACAGCTACATCGAATATGGGTTTACGGCAGCAGCCGGGGTGCTTGCTCCAGGCGGAAATACTGGTGCAATACAAACTCGCTTTAGCAAAATGGATTGGTCTAATTATGATGAGATGAATGATTATTCTTTCAATCCTGATTACAACAGCTTTATGCCCTGGGAAAATGTTACCGTATATTGTAACGGTGTATTGGCCTATGGTATTGAGCCTATAACGGGACCAGAACCTTGCCAAGATCGTTTGGATGTTAATGATGCAGCCATCCCCGATGGTATCTATCAAGCCAACATAGAGGTATACTCCAATGGTACAGTGCCAGAAAGTGCCGTCATCATGATGAGGGCTGCTGATTTTATCTTTTTGGATGCAGGCTTTGAAGTAAAGCTAGGAGCAGAATTTGATGCAGTCATCGGACCTTGTGAGCAGTAGCCTCGTAATACTTACGCCGCTTGTAAAGAAAAGAAGTTTTACAAAAAAGATAGCCCCACAGGCATGATGACTGTGGGGCTTTTTTTCACTCGTATTAATTTATTCACGAGGACGCAACAATTCAATTACGCCCCAATTATAAATTTCAAACTATTTGATTTGTTTTTTCAAATTTTGAATCTCTTCATTTTGTTTGATCACGTAAAGCGTCAATTCCTCTACTTTTTGAAGTAACTTCATGGAGAAAGCATTCAAGTCCACACCATTGGCTTGCATTTCTTTACCAGAAGGTACATCAGGCAGGTGCTTGTTGGTTTTAATGAAAGAGCTTACTTCCTCAATTTCAGGTAAGCTATACCCTGGCTCAAAAACAAAATCAGCAGGCATTACGGCATTCCCATTTACTTTGATCGCACCAGCATTACCATCTAGCTCGATAGTCGTATTGCCTTTACTATCTTTAACCAAAACTTCTCCATCAGAAACACCACCACCAACGGTTACACTTCCCGATTTACCATTGACATGGAAAGTAACAGCTCCCGTGCCGTTATGTGCACGTATTTGTCCGTCATGGGCTTCTAAGGCGACCCTTGTTTTTCCATTAGAAGTCATTAACCAGATGTCACCGTCATGGCCATTACCACCCATCGCCATGTTTCCATTACCGCCATCAATATGGATTGTTTGCTTTCCATCTTTATTCATCATGGTAATATCTCCTTCAGAACCGCCACCACCTAGCGTGACGTTTCCGCTACCACCATCAATGTGTACGGTTTGTTTATCCTCATAGTTCACCATCGTAATATCTCCACCAGAACCATTACCGCCCATCTTCATATTCCCGTTACCGCCATCAAGGTGTATGGTTTGTTTACCATCTGCTTTAAGCAAGGTAACATCTCCTTCGGAACCACCACCCCCTAGAGTAATATTTCCTCTACCACCATCAATGTGAACGGTCTCTTTACCCATATCGTTCATCATTCCGATATCGCCACCAACACCGGCACCACCTAACTTGATGTTTCCGCCACCGCCATCAACATGCACCGTTTGCTTGCCGTCAGCTTTCAATAAAGCAAGATCACCTTGGGAGCCACCGCCACCCATAGTGATGTTTCCGCTGCCACCATCAAGGTGTAGGGTTTCCTTACCCTGGTCGTTCATCATCCCTATATCGCCACCAGAACCATTACCCCCCAGCTTCATGTTTCCGCCACCGCCATCAATGTGTACAGTTTGTTTTCCAAGTGCATTACGCAAAGTAACATCTCCTTCTGAGCCGCCACCACCTAGCGTAATATTTCCACTCCCACCATCAATGTGTACGGTTTGCTTGCCCTCATGATTCTTCATCCCTATATCTCCTCCGGAACCATAGCCGCCCATATTGATATTGGCATCATTACCATCAATATGCATCGTTTGCGCACCTTTATTGTTACACATAACAATATCGCCTCCGGCACCATTGCCACCCATTTTCATATTGGCATTGGCCCCGTTCATTTCAACGGTTACCCCTGCTTCATTTTCCAGTTCAACTTTTTTGAATTTGTCTTGCATGATAATTTTAATATTTAATAGTTAGAAAAACGAGTTATAGAATGAGATATAGTAATTTTGCAACACAAAATCACTACATCAGAAATATTATTGTTATGTAAATATATTTTAAAACCTGATCACAGCCTCACTGCAATAAGATTAATAGATTTTAAGTAACAGCACTAAAAGGCAAAAGAAATGATCTGAACAAACTATACTTATACATTTAAAGACAGTGGTTCAGCATACATGAAACAGATCTATACGTCTGTATAAATCTCTATAAGAAATTCTCTCAATGTTTGTTTGCGGGTGTGTTTGCTTATTGTTTGATTATGAAAATAACCTGATGGCTAAAAGTAGAGGTTTTAGCACTAGAGAGTGATTAAAATCAGACGATCAAATTTATTGATTAAAAACGAATAATTTACACATATAGCATATTATATTAATATATTTTGTGACATTATATTTTCTTGCAAAAATGCAGCAACACAACATTAAAAAGAGATCTCAAGGATAAAAACACATAACAAAACAATCATATGTGACAGTTATTCTAAAATTAAAAGTGATAAAGTGCAATTATAATGTGATGAACGACATATTTATATGAAGCCCATTCGGCCTCTAACAGCAACTATTGCTCTACAAATTCATATCTATCTATAAGAAATTATTATTTTATTTCTTTTGCATAAAAAAATGCCGGATCGTATCATACAATCCGGCATTTTTAGAAATCTATTTTACAATAAAATATCTAGAATTATTTCTTTTTCAAACGTGTCTTTTTAATCGTAATGCTCGTCGGCCCAGCAATAATCTTAACCTCTGTACGACGATTATAACGATGCTCATCATCCGTACATTTCACACCATTCGTACAATGATTGAGAATCTGGGACTCGCCATAACCAACAGCCTTTATCCTTTCATCTGCAATTCCTTTATTCAACAACCAAGCTTTTGCCGATTTTGCACGACGACCAGACAGCAATTCATTATAAGGTGTCCGCCCTCGTGAATCGGTATGGGAAGATAGCTCAATGACCATATCCGGATACTGATTGAGCAATTCCAAAACAACATTGAGATCAGCTTCTGCATCCAACAGGATTTTATCATCATCGTAATCGTAATAAATATTATTCAAGCGAATAGGCTCATTGATGGTGTAGGTTTCATATTCATCTTCCACTGGCGGTGGTGGCGGTGGCGG
>JAHDGC010000155.1 GCA_020627865.1 Saprospiraceae bacterium
TACGAGGTGACGGATACTGTCACGATGCAGTTACCTTTTGCTGGAAATGAGGAGATTTTATGTTATGAGGTTTCTGCTGTAAACGAAGGAGATTTTGGAGATACCTACTTGAACTTCTATTTTAACGAGATTTATGGCTTCGTGAAGTTAGATTATACGAATATTGATTCCAGTAAATTAACGCTTCAACTGGAAGGCATAAAAAATGTGGATTGATGATCTTGATTTTGAGTAAGGAGGATAGCGAATTTTCTACAGAACAGGTCATCGACTGGTTGGATTATTTCGGGGCTGCTTACTATAGATTGAATGGAGCTTCTTTTTACAAGGATCTACATTTTGAAAACAATACTTTTTCATTTCAAGATTTTGATATCGATTCAGTGAATGTGGTCTGGAATAGGAGGTGGTTAGATGAGTCTTTTGTGTTAGATGCTATTGAGTATGCTGACTTGGATTATAGAAATGTAACTGAACTATACCGTAACTTGACCAATGAGCTTAAATTTTCCTTTAAATATTTTGTGCGAAAATTGTCAAAAAAGAAGTGGTTATCTGGCCCCAATGAACTAGCTGTTTTTAAACTATTGCAATTGGAAAAGGCTAGCGAAGTTGGGCTGAAAACTCCAGAGACTATAATTACAACAAATAAAAAAGAATTAGAAAAATTTATACGCAAACACAAGAGGGTGATTTCTAAACCAATTTCAGAACCAGCTACTTTTTTGAAAGAACAAGATTCATTAGTAGAATTATTCGGTGTGCGTACCATTGAGGTTGAAGCGAATTTGTTGGATGAAATAGAAGATAATTTTTTCCCTTCACTTTTTCAGCAACTTGTAGAAAAAGCGTTTGAGATTCGTACATTTTATTTGGATCGAGAGTTTTACTCTATGGCAATCTTTTCGCAGCTAGATCCTCAAACATCCATTGATTTTAGGAATTACAATAGGGTAAAACCCAACAGAACAGAGCCAGTCAAATTGCCAAAAGACATTGAACATAAACTACAAGTATTAATAGATAACATCGGTTATACAACAGGTTCAATTGATCTTGTCTATACTGAAAATAAGGAATTCGTGTTCTTAGAATTTAATCCGGTCGGGCAGTTCGGGATGACATCTTATCCTTGTAATTATGGTTTAGAAAAGAAAGTAGCGAAGTATTTAATAAAGTTAGATCATGGGGGAAAATAAAAAATTCGATATATCAAAAATTGAAAGTAAGGTTCCTGTTTCTTATCGGAGAATGTCATATGACCATTTTCAATTTGAAAGAACCCTCAAAAATAGGGTAGCAACGTTTCGGAGTTACAATGGAGGCAAGTCTAAATGCTTTTTTTTCTATAAACCTATCTCTAGGATGAATTATGAACAAGAAGAAGATATTTAAACTATTTGCTCACTGTATTCCGGTGAAGGGGGCTAAAAGATTCGTCATATGTGATATTCAGCGCAATGATATTTACTTTGTTAATGAAGAGCTTTATGACATGTTGACCAAATACAAAGACTATAGTCTGGAAGAAGTTAAGGCATTATATGATAACGAGTATGATGTAGAAATTGAACAGAATTTAGATTATTTGATCAAACATGAATTAGGTTTCTATACAGAAGAATCGGATCTTTTTTTAGAAATCAATCACCATTGGGAGCGACCAGAATCCATCACCAATGCAATTATTGAGTGGGGAAAATCCTCAACATACTCGATGAAGTCTGTTATAGACCAGTTAGAATTATTAGGCTGTAAACAAATAGAGTTAAGGTTTTATGATACTATCTCTTCCCAAAAACTTATTGATACGTTAAGGTTATTTGAAGATAAGCGCATTCGAAATATATATTTATATGTGAAGTATGCTGAAGATATTAATTTGGATTTCTATCAAGAACTTCTTCTGAAATACCAAAGATTGGGGCAGATCAATATACATTCATGTCCAGAAAATTTTAGAACTCAGATTGAAAAAAACAAATTTTCAGAACATATAAAGTTAACTTGTAAGAATATTGTTGATAATAGCCACTGTGGTATAGTGAACGAGCGTTTTTTTCTATCAAATCAAGATCTTTTTTTTGAGGCGCTAAACTTTAATTCCTGTCTTCATAGAAAAATATCAATCGGAGTAGATGGCATCATTAAGAACTGCCCTTCGATGGCTGATGCTTATGGAAATATTAAAGATACTACTTTAGAGAAGGTGCTTTGTCTCTCAGAATTTAAGCAGCATTGGAGTATTACTAAAGATGTTATTCACGTTTGTAAAGATTGCGAATTTCGGTACATTTGTGTGGATTGCCGAGCCTATATTGAAAACCCGACTGATATTTACAGCAAGCCTCTGAAGTGTGGTTATAATCCATATACCACTGAGTGGTCTGAATGGAGTACTAATCCGATTAAGCAGCGAGCGATTGAATATTATGAGCTGAAAAGATAGCATTACTATTTTGGATGTTTGGCATAACAACAGAGAGTCAACATCACTTCGTTAATGCTTTTATCATCCCCTCAAAAATAAACCCATGAAAGGGAAGCACCGCATACCAATACAATCTACCGGACAAACCTTTCGGACGAAAGGTCGCCGTTTGAATGAGGTGATTGTTTTTTATAGTAAACTCCAGCCAAGCCTCTCCTGGCAATTTCATCTCTGCAAATAACAATAAACGCCCTTCTGTTTTATCGGCATGTAGTACCCGCCAAAAATCTACAGCGTCACCAGCGGATAAATTGAGTGGATGCGTTCGTCCTCGACGCAATCCAACCCCACCAAAAAATTTATCCAAATAGCCGCGTAGTCGCCATAGCCAATTGCCATAGTACCAACCTGTTTCGCCACCGATGCGCCAGATTTTATCTTTTGTTTCGGCCAAATTTTTTATCGGTTTGTTTCGTTGATCTTTGAAGCAGCCATAAACCGGAACATCCAAAAACAAGGATAACTTCTGGTCTATCAATCCACTACTCCAGGAGTCTTTCCAACTAGACGGGATTTCATTGTCTCTTATTTTATAGAATGCTTTTCGCAAAGCGGTTTTATAATCAATAGGTGTTATGTGTAACAATTTGCTGGCGGTATCGCATTTGCATACAACTTCTACCTTCATGCTGCTGACTAAAGCACAGGCGAGTTTGTATGAAGTTGATGTAACAAAGTATAGCCAATAGGAAGATAATTTTGGAGTCATGACTGGAACGGTATAAATCCACCTTTTGAGTCCTCTAACTTTTGCGAAACCCAGAAGCATTTCCTTGTAAGAAAGAATATCTGGGCCACCAATGTCGAAACTCTTGTTGAAAGTTTTTTCATTAAAAAGTACCTTTTGCAAAAAATGGAGTACATCTCGGATCGCTATAGGTTGGCATTTGGTGTTTAGCCATTTTGGCGTAATCATGATCGGCAGTTTTTCTACCAAGTCTCTTATGATTTCAAAAGATGCACTTCCGGAACCAATGATGATACCTGCCCGTAGTGTGGTAAAATTGTAATGCCCTTTCCCCAGTTCAATCTCCACCGTTTTTCTGGATTCTAAATGACGGGAAAGCGAGTCTTCATTTACAATGCCGCTTAAATAGATGACATGTTGGGCCTTGGTTTGATTGATCGCTTCCCTGAAGTTGGTGGCACATTGTAATTCTAATGTTTCATAGTCAGATGATGCCGACATGGAGTGCAATAAATAGTATGCCCCATCTATATCTTGGGGAATATTTTTTAGCGTATTTTTATCTAAAAAATCCGCTTCGATAACTTCAATGTTTTGATGTAAGTTTTTATTTAGATTAAAACGCTTGGCATCCCTTACGGAGCAAACGACTTGATGCCCTTCCTCAAGAAGAACAGGTAATAATCTTTTTCCTATATATCCGTTGGCTCCTGTTAAGAGTATTTTCATACAAAGTATTTATTACCGTGGAATAAAAGTAAGTTGTAAAAACGAGCCCCATCGGCCTGCCTGAACTGCGGTCACGCAGGCAGGCAGAGATGTGAATCTGTGGAACGTTTGTAGGAAAAAAATTATCGTTTAGAAATTTTATTATTACTAATAGCTTTCTGTCGCGAACATTTAAACCGTTTAATCTCTGGATTCCTTTTCTTTAAATGTTTTTGGCTCACGCCACTATTCACCCTCTTGCGCCAAAGCTTGAAACTTTTTTCCTTCAAGTTCCTGCGCATAATTTTGATAACTTCCTGTTCTGAAATCCCGAATTGAAATTCGATAGCTTCGAAAGGCGTGCGGTCTTCCCAGGCCATTTCGATGATGCGGTCTAAGTCTTTTTCATTGAATTTTACATTCATAAGTAGTAAGACAAAATTAATTTTACAATTAAGTTTTTATAAAAATCTAATAGTCAGCTAACAGTAAGTCTAGAATCTAACGTCTAATATCTGGGCATCTACTTAATACTTGACATCCCTCCATCCAAATGTATAATTTGCCCCGTCATCCAGGAAGATTTTTCAGACAAGAGAAAAGCGGCGGCTTCAGCAATATCCTCTGGCGTACCAATTTTCTTCAGGGGATGCCGTTGTGCATTTGCTTCCTTCTTTTCATCCGTACTCAAAAGTTTAGCAGCTAGAGGCGTATCCGTGAGGGATGGCGCGATAGCATTAACCCTGATAGAAGGCGCCCATTCGGCAGCAAGGGATTTGGTCAAACCTTCGATGGCTCCTTTGGAGGTGGCGACCTGTGTATGGAAGTTGAACCCAAGTTGAACGGCAACGGTAGAGAAAAGGACGACGGAAGCTTGCGAAGCGGCCTTGAGTTTCGGCAAGGTAGCTTGTAATATTTTAATGGCACCCACTACCTGAAGTTTAAAATCTTCTTCAAAGGCAACAGGTTTGATCCGATGGAAAGGTTTTAGGTTGATGCTGCCCGGGCAGTAGGCGATACCATCCAAATGATCCGGTAAAAAATCTAGGTTCATGTTTCCTTCCATGACATTGAGGAAGGCATAATGAGTATTGGGTAATGTTGTTGCTGGTTGATGTTGATTGTAAGTGGCATACACCTGATGGCCACTCTGTTGTAATATTTGTGCCAATGATTTTCCAATGCCGGAAGAACCGCCGATGATTAAATAATTTTTCATTATTTGAGTTTTCGAGGAGATTATTGTAAAATAATTTTGTCAATTTCCAATTTAAAATCTTCTGCTTTTTTATTGGCAATGAGAAAAGCAATTTCCGTTAATACCCTTGCAGGGTAGTTGGGCATATCTAATATCCGACCCCGAAATCTTGGTACCATTTCAGTCAACGGAATCGTTATCGTTTGCCAATCTCCAGAAGTGCTGAAATGATAAATATAAGAATGCCTATCGTATGAATCTGATTTAACTCGGAACTGGTAGCGCTTGCCATCTCCTTTTAATCTTATTTTTACATGGGAATAAGTAGATACATCTTTTTGTGCAAAACGATATCGAACAGAAGAAAAGCCACCATTATTTTCAAGGGATACTTTGCCATAAAAAACAGCATGGCCTTCTGGATTAATTTCCATGTAGCCATCGGATCGTCCGCCCATGACGACATCATCGACTATAGCCCAATTGCTCAAGTCGGAATTTTTGTTAAAATCAAAAATAATCATGCTGCTAAAAATCAACAAGTAGCTTAGTGAAAAATGGAATAATATCATATAGTTGGTATAACAGCAGATCAGGGTGTTTTGTTTAAATAACTTCGAAGAATGAAATACAGGAACTTATGTGAGAATGAGATTTAATTGACAAGAAAATTTCTTAACTTTATGATTGTATGGAAAATGTTGATTTTGTTTAAATGCAAAGAATAATGATGAAAAGAAAATTATTACTCATCCAACTTATTTTATTGGTTACAAATTTAACCGTGATTGGTCAAGAAACAGATACTAGTAATACAAATAAAAAACTCAAGAGAGGGTTATACATGACTTTTGAGGATTTTAAAAATAAAACGCCAAGTCAAAAGAAATCGTTTGAGGTGGACATGGAACTGATGGAGGGAGAAGCCTGGACCGGAACGTATCAGGCCGTTCCTTCCTATACTCGTAGCGGACGGTATATTACCAAAGTATGGGGCTTTTGTGATGGAGAAAAAGAATACATTTATGATAGATATGGTTTCTTTCCGATAGAGGAAGCCAATGGACAATTCTTTTATTGGGGGTATGGCGCACCCGAAGGTATAACGGGCAGTGATGTAGCGGCAGTTATCGCTTTTGGATTGGTAGGAGGATTGGTAAAGCATGATAGAAATGTAAGGAATTTGAAGGAACAAAAACAGCGGTATATCATAGATATGAGACAAGGGGCAATCGGTATCCGAGAAAGGGTAATTACAGAACGGATGAATTTGGTATTGTATCGCGGGGCAAGAAAGGAGCAAGATGCAAAAATTGATATTGTCGTTGCAGATAGTTTAAACTACTCCTTTGGCCAAAATGCTTATCATGAGGTCAGCTTTCTAATATCGGAAGAACCTGTAAAAGTTTGCTATGGCACAAAAGCGGATAGTTGTATTTGGGTCTCTAGGGAAAAGGAAGTAAACAAATATGTTAAGATTACCCATAGGCAAGATAAAGCATTGGAAGTGCTAGAAGTAGAGAATGGTGTCGGGCAATATGAATCTTCCATTCCTAAAAAGAAGGAAAGAAAACGAAAGAAGCAAGCTGAAAAATTGAAGAAAGAATAAGTTGGTCAAACTTGAGGTATTATGAAAAAAACCGAAGCATATGCCCCGGCTTTTTTATTATAATTTTGAAAAGTCTTTTTGCAATAATCAAGCGAACCTGATTCAGACTTTTACCGTTGCACACTAAACTTCTTACTAAAAACTTGCTTACCATTGGCAAACTCAATAAAGTATAAGCCATTGGCAAAATGATTTGTAGCCAAGGTTAAGCTTTGCGCAACATTATCGTAAGTTTTTTGTAACAATAATTTTCCGGAAACATCATAAACCTTAATCTCTAGCGCATCTTTCAAGGATTGTCCAAGATCAATATTCAACAATTCATTTGCAGGATTAGGAAATAGATTGATCTTGTTAGCCAATGCTAATGTTTCTACACCCGTGTAGACCGCATCTTCATCAATAGCAATCTGAAAAGCAGGTGTGCCCAGCCAGCCACCGTTGCCATCCTTAACGGTAAAAGTAAATTGATCGGTCAAGTTATCATCTCCGTTGTGCTCGTAAGCAATGCGGTAGTCGTTGATGAATGCCTGGGTAAATTGGCTACCTACCGCCATAGGCTCCCCATTTTTATACAAGGTACCATGTGCGACATCCGTCACTAGGGTATAAATTAATCCATTATCATTATTATCCGCGTCTGTAGCTTTCAGGAAATCATAAGTTATCGTTCTGGTATCGCTTGGGTTGACAGGGAAGAGTTCGTTGTTCACTATCGTAGGAGCCGCGGAAGTTACCGCGCCACAAGTTTGTAAAGTCCAACCCGCAAGATTACCACCATTGGAAAAACTATTGATTTTGGTAATGCGAAGTCGCCAAACACCTTGGATATTTTCTCCATCAAAATCGGAGAGATTATCGTTTTCATCATTTAGATCATAAATGCCTCCCATATTCGGTGGGCATTGTATCTCCGTCGGGGATTCATCATCAAAACCGAAATTAAACTCGGTATGGTTTCCACAAATGTCTTCGAACAAGGTAACCTCTGTCCCAGCAGGGCTGATAAGTGTCGCCTTAATAAATTTCACCAGATCGTTGTACCCATTCATGTTCGGAACATTCAAATCGTCAATAGTACCACTTGCTTCAATATTCATCACAGATTCTACAAAGCTATTCGTTGGCAAAGAAGAAGGAATCACCACAGCATTATTGTTTGTATAATTATTGCAAGCACTATTGGCTGTATGAAATGCAAAAGGTGCTGTGTAAGGGCCTGGGCCACATTCATTTACTGGACGAACACGCCAGTAGAATAAGGTGTTACTTGCAAAAAAGTAGCTTGAGTTATATTCCGTTAAAGTACTGTTATATCTGGAGTCTACGACACTGTTTCCAAAAGCTGGACTCGTGGCAATTTCAATGTCATAAGTGTTGGCATCCGGAATGTCATTCCAATCAAAATTAACTTGGCCAACAAAATCAGCACTACCATTTGGCGGAGTGCTTAAAGCAAGACTACTGAAATCGTTAGAAACCAATTCCAATAATAAGTCCCTTGTATGAACAATAGAATCGTTGGCCGTACCGGTGACCTCAACAGCAAAATTACCTTCTATGGATGTGTTGGTCATATCAATATACATCGTCGTTGTTTCTCCCGGTGTCAATGGATTGTTATCAAAAGTAGCAACGGCACCTTCTGGTAATCCATTTGCTGTAAGGGTAATTGGAGCATCAAAGCCAAGGAAAGTGGCACTGCTGATTTCAATTGGGTTGATTTCTGGTAAGCAAATTTGTTGCGTGTAAGGAGCAACATTGAAATTGAAGGTCGCTTCACTAGCTTCTTCTATGAAGAAATCCTGATTGGAAATGTCAAAGAAAATATTGTTGGCGGCTTCTACCCGAATACGGTTTTGCGGGCCAGGCATATCCGGAACTACGACCATGTGCGAACCATCATTCACAACATTTTCTGCTAACATAACCGGATAGGTATAACCACCATCGGTAGAAAGTTTAATGTGAACCAATGAACAATTGACGGGTGCTTGATCCGTATTGGCAACATCCCAAGTAACTTCTTGCGTGCTTCCCGCTTCCCATGTTACCGAACTGCTAGGGGAAAGAATGAAGAATGGCCCCGCCTCTATGGCTGAATTGAACTCTATTTCTGCCCAAGTTGCACTTCCTGCTTCAGGGTTGTTATCCCTCACCGTAAAACGGAAAGTGAGCGGTCTGGTAATTGTGGGTAAAACTTCCTTATTATCAAAATTATTATCAATAATCTTCTGTAATCTTGGGAAAACTCTTGTTGGTGATGTTGATGGAGGATAGGAACGGAACAAGGGCGCTGTAGTAATAGGACTTCCTAGTGGACTAAGTGGCCCCAGATCATATTGTTCCCAACAATACGTAAGCGCATCGTCATTTTCGTCAGAAGCAATTCCGGTAAGTTCAAAAGGCGTACTGATAGGAATATGGAAACCCCCTTCTAAGTCAATACTGGAAACAGGAGACAAATTGTTAGTATTGATATATTCTGGGCAACTACCGCCACCGAGATTTTCAATAAAGTTGTACATCTGTTTCAATGATGCCACATGGAAATAATCATCATTGGTAGAGGCAATATTATTAGAGCCACAGGCACCTCCATAAGACATGATTGTCGTACCACTACCCGGCTCATAAGCTGTTCCGGCAGACTCATTCTCCCCACCACAGTTGTTGAAAGTATGCGTTACATTAAATTGATGCCCGATCTCGTGCGATGTCGTACTTACCATGAACGCTTCTACGTTTGCATTTCCGACACAACTTACACCAGCGGCTTTGTTAAAACCACATACGACACCTAAGTTGGCAACACCTGCAAGGCCGTCTGTACAGTTTGTAGTAAAGACATGTCCTATATCATACTCGGAAGGGTCGACAAAGCCATTCATGATGGAGGTACTTTGACTTAGTACGAAACCACCGCTAGAGACAATGCTATAAGGATCGGTATCCGGATCAAGCATGATGCATTGGTCATTATTGTCAATGAGCACAAACCGGAGATTGGCTTCGTTTTCAAAAATCAAGTTGAGCCGATTGACCGCTGTATTCATAATAGATAAAACGGATTCAATCGTGCCACCGCCGGGACCTTGTCCCCATTCTCCGACACAGGATAAAGCAAGGCGATAGACTTTCATGTCGACAGGTTCGTTGGCATTTGCTGATCTGCTGGTTGCAAACTCAAAATGTTCCAGCGGATTATCTTCCGTTGTAGTTTCCGTACCGCATTTTAAAGGCGTATCGGTCATGTAATCTCTGGTGAAATAAGTCATGTAAATATCCTGTGGGTTTTTAGGATATAGTTGTGCTTGCATATAATTATCAATATAAACGGTTCCTTTCGGTGTCTTCATAGCAGCATGAAAACCCGTATAGGAAATATCTAATCGAACAAGCAGTTCCGGTTGATCTATACCATTTCCTTTGTAAGACTTGATCTGTGGGTGACGGGCGGAAATACCCGGTTCCATACAAGGCGTTTGAAAAATCTGAAAGGCTTGGAAGGAGCCATCTGGCATGGGGAGTTGTATGGCCAAGGCTTGCTGGTTAGCGGCTTGGGTAAACTCCATCGGAGCATCTTGCAGGAGGGTTTTGAGCAAGCCAAGATCCAAGGTATGTAAGGTGTAGTTTTGTGGTAAATACTGCCGGTGTTCCTCTAGGGCAAACGAGGCATCATCTGCACGAGCCACTTTCCAATAATTGGACTGTGCTTGTAGCGCCAATTGGCAGCATAAAATTAAAAGTAATGTATTAAGGGTTCGCATAGCTGGACAACGAGTTTAAGGATTAAAAAATGGTACCGGTAGCGTCGTAAACATTACGACGATTTCAGGTATACATTGCAAATATAGCAGATTAAATTTTTTTCGCTTATAATGTTGGTCGTATATATATATGTTTTTGTAGAATAAACGGTGTTTTGTATGTTGGCTGATAATTATTCTGTAAAGGAGAATTTAATATCCGGTTATAATCTGCAAAATATTGGGGAAAATAACTTTATATTTGGGCTTCATGGTTTTAGTCTTAAATAAAAATTTGCAAAATATTCTATGGCACTGGAAGACATCATAATCAGAATGGATGAGCTGAAAGAAGAACTAGACCAAATGCGTCCCTTAAGGGAAGACCATTTGCAACGGTTGATGCAGAAGCTAAAGTTGGAGTGGAATTACCATTCGAATAGCATAGAAGGAAATACGCTGTCAATGTCTGAAATGAAGTCGTTTTTGCTTTCTGGTATAACGGCAAAAGGAAAACCTTTCCGAGATTATCTGGAAATGAAAGGGCATAATGATGCTTTGCACAAACTGTACAATATTGTCCATAAGGACTTGAAAATAACGGAAAGTTTAATCAAGGAATTTCATAAGATGATTCTGGTAGAACCTTATGCGGATAAAGATGCCGAGGTGAATCCGGGAGAATGGAAAACTATTCCAAACTATTTAATCACGCTTAATGATGAAAGAATCGACTTTGAATCGCCTGAAGATGTGCCGAGGTTGATGAGTGAGTTGATAAATTGGTTGAATAATCATATTGATCCCCCGAAACGGAAAAGACATAAGTATAATTTGCATCCCTTGTTGATAGCAGCGGGTTTTCATGTACAGTTTATAAAAATTCACCCTTTTGGGGATGGGAATGGCCGGATGGCAAGAATCTTGACCAATTTGATTTTTATGCTTTGTGGTTATGCTCCTGCTATTGTGAAATTAGAA
>JAHDGC010000156.1:0-3559 GCA_020627865.1 Saprospiraceae bacterium
AAGCAACCCAAGCTGCTATATCGATGTCCGCACAATCCACCACCAAGTCGGTTGGAGGTACCATGATCACTGGTTTGTCATTATCCACTAAGGTAATCACAGCGGAATCAGTTGATGTATTCAGACAAGCATCCGTCACTGTAAACACTACGGTCGTGGTATTATTTCCTGCCGTACAATCACTTGGTTCAGTTGCTGCAGTATTACTTACACTTACTACCCCACAATTATCAGATGCGATATAGCTGTTTACCCAGTTATTGATGATTGCAGCATTCGCCTCATCGCCACAATTTAAGCTGATATCATCCGGTGCTGTTATTGTTGGATTCGTTGTATCTTCTATTGTAAAGGTCGCTGAGCTTGTATTGGTGTTACCACATGCATCGGTAGCTGTAAAGATCACCGTTGCTGATCCTGTCGCTCCACAATCATTACTCAAACCACTATAGTTATTTGTCCAACTAACCGTTCCACATAAATCACTCGCACTCGCTCCTCCTTGGCTGTTCAACCAGGATAATAGTGCTATTGTATTGCCTTCTCCATCACATTCCACCGTTTGATCCATCGCATCCACATCGATACTTGGAACGGTGGTATCTAAAATATCAATTTGTGCGTAACATACATTGGTATTACCACTGTTATCTGTTGCCGTAAATTGATAAATTCTTGTCTCAGCATTACCGCAATTCGAAATCGTATTGAATAATTCTGATGAGATAGTAACATCATCATCACAGTTATCCATGGCCGTTGCACTAGAGGTAAATAAAGCAATAGAATCTGCTAATGATGGATCACCACATTGTACAATCATATCAGATGGACATGTAATAGACGGAATTTCACTATCTTCAATTACAACATTTTGACAATTGACAGCAGTACATCCAGCGCCATTATTTAAAGTATAACAAATGGTGTGAACTCCGGGACCAGCTGTAGTCGTACTAAATGAATAATTCGGTAAAGATCCCGATTGTGTGACACCGGTTCCTGTAAATATACCTCCAGTATCACCAGTAATTAATGCATCCAAATCCACAATTGAATCAATTTCAGGACAGAAAGGTCCCGTTAAACTCCAAGAAGGATCTAGTTCTGTGTTAGAAGAAATCGTCATGAATTGACAATAAGACGAGACACAATTACCCGCACTAATAGACCCACAAGCATCATATTCTAGAGTATCAGTAACACAAATCTGAATAAGCCCAGCATCATTGATGGTGATAAGGCCTGAATTCTCATCAATGGTTGTTAAGGTTGTAGTTGTTAATTCCGTACCAATAGACCAAGTTCTAGTTACACCAGTATTTGCTAAAATGGATGGCGTCACTGTTAATGAACCTGGAATTCCATCCCAGCAGATTTCTTCGGGAATATCAAATATTGGATCACTTTCTTCAATTACATTGATGTTTGCACAGATAGGTCCGATTGCAGAACAATTTGAAGCAGGAATTTCATAACAAACCTCAAAACAACCACTCTGATTAAATTGTACAAAACCATTCACGATAGACGCTCCTGTATCAGAATTCGTGCCAATGGTATAGGTTCCTCCATTTGATGCTCCTAGAAAAATAGAAGATAATCCTAGGTTAACCGGGAAGTTATCAACACAAGAAATATCAAAATCATCCGGAGTCGGAATCTGAGCTTGATCCTCTATTAAAATATCTATGCAGCTATTTTCAGCACAATTATTTTCACCAACTTGTACACAAACGGTGAAGAGTCCTGGACCAGGATTCCCATCGCCATCCGTATCCGGTGCTGTAAATTGGCCACCTAAACCTGCTATATCTGTAACACCTGTACCATACCAATTAATATCTCCTTCTAAGAACGTATCTCCAACCACATCATTGGTATTTTGCAAAGATAAATTGACGGGGAATGTAGCGTTTTCACATAAATCGGCTACTGGTGTTATCAATACTGGAACAGACGGAGTTTGATAAACGGTGATACTCTGGCTATATACAAAATCCTCACAGATAGAGTTCGGATCAGATATCGTTAACTGTAAGACATAATTACCTGCTGTAACGGAAGGATCAACGGTCACGCCCGCGAAGGAAGAAATGGTCGCACTTACAGGTGAACCACCTATAAGATCATCACCATCAGGCCCACTGATAATATCAAATTCGACACTATAACTATCACAACCATATAATTCCACTAAATCACTTCCTATGATATAGTCTGCATCATTTTGACAGAAATTGTCCAAGACATCGAAAGACCCGCTGGCACATTCCGCAAAGCTTATGGTTATTTGATCCGTAACTGCGGTACCATCACAATCATCAACAGAATACTGGAATACCATATCTCCACAACCACCATTATATTGAACAGCAGCTGAGTTTGGTAATAAGGAAGCAATCGTACCACTTACAACGGAAAAGCTTCCACTAGCGGGCGCAGTATTTAATAAATATGCACCTAAATCAAGTGCACCATTTGGGCACATGCATATTTCAGAATCTCCGGTGAAGAAAGGAGCAGTAATATTTGGAAGGACTTCAATATTCAAACTATACACATTTGAACAGCCATTTGGTGAATTCAAGGTGTAGTCCACTTGATAAATTCCTGGAGTAGCATTATTAAACAATCCCGTTCCATCTCCGGAATTATCGGTGCCATTATCGGTAGCATCTACCCCATCGCCTGTAAAAATACCTCCGGTTGTAGCAGCGGTTAAGGTTACATCCTCATTGACACAGACGGATACAGAGCTAGCCGTAAAACTAGCATCCAAACTCGTTCCATCTTCTACATCTATATCAACAGAAAATGTTTCTTCACAAGTTCCTGCCGCTAGGGTTCCACAAGCAGCATAAGGAATAGATTCATCTAAACTTAAAGTAACCGTTCCTGATCCCGTTATTTGGATTTGGCCTGTTGTAGTATTCAATAAAGTGGCAGGACCTGAAACACTCCAAGTTCTATTGACACTTGAATTATACTGTGGGCTATTTAAATTAGGGGTATATTGTTGAGTGGCTGGATCATCCCCATCCGAATAACAAATTGCCTGTTGAATACTGAAATTCGGTTGAGGCTCTTCTTTGATTAATACATAGGCATCATCGGAAGAAGTATTTCCAGCACAAATAACTTCGTATAAAATGCGATAACAACCAGGTTCCACATAGATCATCGTGTTTGCATTGATAATGGCACCAGTCACTGCAGTACCAGAAGCCGTACTTCCATCAGTTGTAAAACTGAATGTTCCTCCTTGACTTGTCCCCATTCCGAAAAGGGAATTTAAGTTAAACGATCCCGTTGGAGAAACTTCACAATCCAATTCCGTATCATTTATAGTTGCATCCGGTGCTCCGGCCACCACAAAATTATCTAGGCTATATTCTTCTATAGGACCGGCATCACCACCCGAAGTATCACCATTCTTAATACACATTTGTATCTCTAAAGTAGAACCAATTACACCTGAATTCGTTACAGTCTGAATTCCAGAAATATCATCATTGAATTGCATGATCAAAGCTGGAGCTCCACCGTCTACAATCTG
>JAHDGC010000156.1:3569-11422 GCA_020627865.1 Saprospiraceae bacterium
GATAGATGGCAACATAATCATCCGGTTCCATACCACCAGACGTTTGAAAAACATCAATACTCCAAGTCGCTCCTAAGGTCGCACCCGATATATCAATAGCTGATGAGGCTAAACAAACCTCACTATTGATACTATTAAAACTAATCATACCATTCGCCACCGTAATAAAATCGTCGGCGCCTGTCATTTCACTAAAATCCATATTGGAAGTAGCTATAGCCGGAGTATTGGTTAATTCGAATGAAGATGGAGCCGGAGAATTATTATAGGTAGCACACGTAGTAATATCCGCTCCAGTACAGCTTCCCGCAATATATAGCTGCGTATTATTAAATTGTTCTTCGAAAATGACACAATCATTCGAATTGTCGGTATCATTTCCACAAGGCGCACCGACGGTTAATACAGCTGTCTGTAAGGCATAACAATCATCACCTGAAGCATTCGAACAACCACCATTACAGCAGTTTACATCGCCGACCTCGTATTGTATAGTATGTTGTCCAGATGCCGTATAACTTAATATACTTCCATTAATAACAGCTGGAGCATCGGATGAAACCAAGGTAAACGTTCCTCCGAAAGTAGAAGAGGCCGATAGCATAATATTCAAATCGATATAAGGATTATCCTCTTCACAGATTTCTATATCCGCAATGGTAGCATTGACGATATCTTTTACTTCAATATTTAAACTATAGACATTGCTACACCCATTTGGTGTATTTAATGTATAATCCACTTGGTAAATCCCCGCTACACCATTCGAAAAAGAAGCGGTACCATCACCATTATTATCAGTTCCATTATCAACGGCATCAATGCCGTTACCCGTAAATATACCGCCGGCCTCATTCGCCGTTAAGGTGACTGTTTCATTGATGCATATAGTAGTGGCAGAAGCTGTAAAAGTAGGGTCTAATGTTGTTCCATCTTCCACAATAATAGTTTGTGTATAAGCATTTGAACAAGTATTTGGATTGGAACAAGTTCCTTGCACAGTTGTCAACGTCTCTGTCAGGGTAACATTCATGGTTCCTGTAGAACTAATATCAAAGGATCCATCATTCGTATCAAATGTCCCCCCCGTAATATCGGTACCACTGATGGACCAAACACGATTGACCATACCTGTATAACTTGGACTAAATACCTCTGGAGTTACCGTAATGGTATTTGATCCTGCACTATAACATGCCGAAGATACCATGGTAAATTGGGGCTCTGGATCCTCCGTAACAAACAAGCGAGAAGTTACGTCAATCATATTGTTACATGGATCTCCCGTATTCACCATTAAATTAATTTCATAACAACCGGGAGCATCATATGCAAATGCACCACCTACAACATTTGCTGCCGGAGTAATAGTAGCATTAGTAAGTATTTCAGCAGGAATGCCCGGAAACAATTGAGATAAAGAAACCGTTCCAGCTTCATCATCTGTGCATTCTACGAACAATTCAACAGGACTTGGAGCCGTGATGGCAAGAACCACTTCAAATTCTTCACAAATAGTAACGGGTTCAAAACAAGCTCCGTCATCTTCAACAATCGCACAAATCGTATAAAACCCCGGATCCAATCCACCACTAGCAAAAGTTGCTGTCAGGCCATCGTCGGTTACCAAAGCTGCATTTGTTCCAGGACCATACCAATCAATATTATCCGGATTTGTAGGTACTCCAACGCCCACTACAGGAATATTCGTTTCATCGCCATCATTACAAACTTGTCCCGCGATTCCAATTTGTATGTCTAACATTTCTGGTTCTTCATACACCTGAATGACAAAAGACCCCATCTGTGGTGCTAGATTACAAGGATTGGTAAAATTGATCGTGTGAGATCCTGAACCTGCAACGGAAGGATCAAATAATGCTTCGTTTCCAGCCAAATCAGTAATACCAGGTCCAGAAAATGTTCCTTCAAATCCACAAGGCAGTGTGGTTCCGAATAATTGAATTGGATCATCCGGACAAAATGGACCAACGGATGGAAACGTCAATGGCGCATCATACTGATACGTAAAATTATCAATTCGTGCCATGAAGTTACAACAGCAGTTAACCTGACTGGTCGGATCAAAAAGAACCGCAATATTACCATCAGCTAAAGCCGTGGCCGCCTGAGTACAAGGAATAACAATGGTTTGACATAATTCAATACCACAAGCCGAAGCTACGGTTTGACATAAAGCAGGATCCAAATCCGTATTACCCGCATCCACTCCTGTATCTACTCCATCGAAAAATATATCAATATGTTCGTCAACGGGAACAGTAGCTGCTGGACAACTTCCTGCGTTTCCATCAATATCCCCTTCAACACAGACAACCATCGTTATGTCTGAACTAATACAGGAAGGAAGTCCGTTTAAGTTGAAAGTAATGCTTCCGCCAAATGAACCTGCATTCATAACAGGATAAGAATTGGTATAAGTGGATTGTCCTTTCAACATTAGACATGACAAGACCAACATAACCAAGGTAAAGATCGCTTTGATTGATATATTCATCACATTGATTTCCGTTAATCAAGAACCAATGCAAAATATATAAAACTGCCTACTCACTGATTCTTGAAAATCTTCTAGAAAGTCGTATATTCTATCGTTTTCTAGAGTTTAACATTTCTTCTAAACCGCAATTCGAGTTAGGAAAAACAACTATTTCGATACGAACTGCAATGTAAAATTAATTAATATTAAGCTCATTTTACGAATATGTCAATCTTTTTAACGCTTTTAACTTTTAACATTCAATCATCTATATATCTTAATTTTTATCATTTGATAATAATTCATACATAACCGATTGATAGCTAGAGGTCGTTTTTCCACTTCAGCATATGAAGCAAACATATTATTAATAACTTTAATATAAAGAATACCTTAAAAAGTACAGCAGAATGTAGGTAAATTAATCGAATAGATGCCCCATTCGAGTTTTCTTAGTTTCAAAGTATTCCTTGCTCTCGCGATGCGCTGGAAGCACTATCGGAACCCTTTTTCTGACTTGAACGCCATGATTGTTTAAATAGTCAATTTTCTCAGGATTATTCGTCAACAAATCTACATTTTCAATACCTAGATAATTCAGAATGCTGATGGCGTCTTCGTAATCTCGTTGATCTGCTTGATGTCCCAATTGCAAATTGGCATCAACCGTGTCTAATCCCTGTTCTTGTAGTTTATATGCTTTCAATTTTTCAATAAGACCTATACCACGACCTTCTTGGCGCAAATAGATAATGATCCCATGATGCTCTTGGATGAGTTGAAAAGATAAATCCAATTGATCTCCACAATCGCATTTATACGAATTGAATACGTCCCCTGTCATACATTCAGAATGAATTCTCAACAATACCACGGAGTCTTTTTTGAAATGAGGGGATACGATGGCCACATGAGGCATCTTATCACTATCCTTTTGGGCGAAAGCCAACATATCAAAAGATCCATACTTTGTAGGAACTCGCGCTTCAGAAAACAATTTAATCTCTCCCATACACATATATAACAAGAGCAAAGATAGATAGTTTCTAACGCACTTTAATATTTATGGAGAAGGCAATATTTCATTTGATGGATCGCTCAATAATTTTACGAAAAGATTACATAGATCAATACTACTATTAAACAAATGACAACACCTGCTGGCTTTACGAACTTCCAAGGTTCTATGGCAACCTGCTCTGTATATTGCTGCTCAAAAGCCGTTGCTCGTGGATACAAACGTCCAATGACCAACATAATGATTGAATTCAAGACAAATAAGAAAGCCATGACATGAAGAAAATGAGGATAGGCTGCCGATTTAATATTTGCCAACATGTCTTCATCTGTGATGCCATTCAAAGCAGCCTGTTCCAAGGCTTCAAATTCAAAATATCGTTTGATCGCAAATTGGCTAATACAGTATAAAACCACACCGGAAATCAATCCAATTTTAGCCGCCTTAGCAGGCACATATTTCGTTAAAAATCCTACAACAATGATCGTTAAAATTGGAATCGAATAACAGCCATTAACTTCCTGTAAATAACCGAATAAAGTATCGGAAGCATAAGCAATAAATGGAGCAATAATCATTGCAAGAATGGCCAAAATAATTCCAAATTTTTTACCATTCCTAACCACAGTTTTTTCATCTGCCTCTTGATTAATAAATTCTTTGTATATATCTAATCCAAACAGTGTTACCGAACTATTCAAAGTACTGTTGAAAGAGCTTAAAATCGCACCGAATATAACCGCTGCAAAGAATCCCATAAGAGGTGCCGGTAGCACTTCTCGTACTAGAGTTGGGTATGCATCATCCGCATTTTCTATATTTCCAGCGAATAAATGAAATGCAATAATACCAGGTAATACAACAATCAATGGCCCTAATATTTTTATAAAACTAGCCAACAATAATCCTTTCTGACCTTCAGCCAGATTTCTGGCGCCCAATGCCCGTTGTATAATGGCTTGATTCGTTCCCCAGTAGAACAACTGTACCAACATCATTCCGGTAAAAATAGTGGCAAATGGCACGGTGGAAGTACTGCTTCCTATGGCATTAAACATTTCTGGATGATCCGTGGTCAGGGTATTGATTCCCTCAATAATATTGCCATCACCAACTAAGGAAAGACCAAATATTGGAATCAATAATCCACCGATCAACAGTCCGATCGCATTAATCATATCAGAAACCGCCACTGCTTTTAATCCTCCAAAAATGGCATAAATCGAGCCAATTATTCCGATACTCCATACACAGATCCAAATACTTGCCGTTTTACTGATTCCCAATAACTCCGGTAACTCAAACATAGCAGTAAAAGCAACGGCACCAGAGTAGAGTACAATGGGTAATAGGACTACAACGTAGCCTGAAAGGAATAGCCCAGAAACCATTGCTTTTGTAACCTTATCATAGCGATCTTCCAGATATTGAGGAATAGTACTGATACCTCCTTTAAGATAGCGAGGTAATAACCAGATCGCGGTGACGACCATCGCTATTGCTGCAAGCGTCTCCCAAACCATCACCAAAATACCTTCACTAAATGCTTGACCATTTAGTCCTACAATCTGCTCCGTAGATAAATTAGTAAGTAATAAAGATCCTGCTATAACCACAGCACCGAGACTCCGTCCTCCGAGAAAATAGCCATCCGAACTATTTTCATTCGTGGTTCTAGTGGCTTGATAAGCAATAAAGGCTACAATGCAAGTAAATGCTAAAAAAGAAATAATTCCAACCATTGATTTGTGATATTTAAGTTGATTTGACTGATTGATCCTACTTTCGGACGTGTAACATTACAAAAAAATCAATATAATCAAGAATTTATAAAAAAAAATAGCCAAGATGCACCGTACATCTTGACTATCCATTTGTCAATTTGGTTAGAATTGCTCTTATAATGTTCCTCGCAATGCTTGCTCTCGTTCAATAGCCTCAAACAAAGCTTTGAAGTTTCCTTGTCCAAATGAAGTGGCCCCTTTACGTTGAATAATTTCAAAGAATAAAGTAGGTCTAGGCTCGATCGGTTTCGTGAAAATCTGAAGTAAATAGCCTTCATCATCCCGGTCCACCAATATTCCAAGTTCTTTCAATGGTTCAATATCCTCATCGATCTCTCCTACTCGATCGGTTAAGGTGTCATAATAGGTTGTTGGCACCCTCAAAAATTGAATGCCACGATTGGTCAACTCCGTGACGGTTTCGATAATGTTATCCGTCGCAACCGCAATATGTTGCACACCAGGACCTTCATAAAAATCCAAATACTCCTCAATTTGCGACTTCTTCTTACCGTCAGCTGGTTCGTTGATCGGAAATTTGATTCGACCATTTCCATTACTCATCACCTTACTCATGAGTGCCGTATACTCGGTAGAAATATCTTTATCATCAAACGAAATGATCTGTGTAAATCCCATCACTTCCTCATAGAATTTAACCCAAGTATTCATCGCACCCAATTCTACATTACCAACCATGTGATCGACGTATTTTAGTCCAACGGATGGCGGATTAAAATGAGATTCCCATTTCTCAAATCCAGGTAAGAAAACCCCACTATATGCTTTTCGTTCAATAAACATATGAACAGTTTCCCCATAGGTATAAATACCAGACTGGACAACCTTCCCAGAGGCATCTTCTAATACAGTTGGTTCCATAAAAGACCGTCCACCTCGTTTCATTGCTTCTTCATAGGATTTAGTTGCATCATCCACCCACAAAGCCACGGTCTTCACACCATCTCCATGTTTATCAATATGTTTCCCGATAGCAGTTCCACTTTTCAGAGGTGAAGTCAACACAATACGTATTTTATCTTGGATGACCACATACGATTCTTTCTCGGTATTTCCAGTCGATAATCCACTATAGGCAAAAGAAGAAAAGCCTAGAGCCGCCTTGTAAAAATACGCAGCTTGTAAAGCATTACTTACATATATTTCGATATAATCGGTTCCCAACAATGGCATAAAATCAGCCGCTTGCTCATACAATTTAGGTAATTCAATAGTACTGGACATATGATCTCTTTTTACTCAAATATAATAAATTAAAACCAATTAGTTGCATATGCAACTAATTATTATAGTTTGCAAATATCTTATCCATGGTACTAATCAAATTCGCCAAATCTGATGATTCAATATTCTGGATCCCCCGATCCCTCAATGACTCAACCTCTGGTAAGATATTTTCAATAAGCCGATTGCCTTTCTCCGTCAGACAAACCGAACTAACTCGCTTATCAGATTTCGGTGTTGTTCTCGTTATTAACGCTCTTTTGGTTAGATTATTTAAAATTCTAGAAATAGAAGGCGCATCCTTGAAGCTATGATCTGCAATTTCCTTTTGAGACAAGACACCCTTTTGATGGAGAATATCCAAAATGACCCATTGCTCCGGAGTGATATCGACATTTAATTCCTTAAAGAGCTGATGGAAATTCAATTTAATGATACGCGTGGTTCGCTCAAATAAAAATCCTAAAGCCTTACTTTCTGACATAATCCAACTTTGCCTGAAAAATAGACATTCCCTTCTAATAATCACATTTTACAAAAAACTTATTCCAATATTATGTAGGAATCTTCAACAGATAGTTTATTTTCACCTCAAACTAAACAAAATGACGCTACATACGCTGGATTGGGGGATTATTACCATCTATTTTATTCTAATCCTGGGAATCGGTCTTTACTTCTCTAAAAAATCATCCAAAGATATCAATAGCTACTTTCTATCTGGAAGATCCATGCCATGGTGGTTATTAGGATTATCTATGGTAGCCACTACCTTTAGTGCGGATACACCAAATCTTGTAACCGACCTAGTTCGACAACAAGGCGTTGCTGGCAACTGGGGATGGTGGGCTTTCTTACTTACTGGAATGTTGACCGTTTTCGTTTATACGAAACTGTGGAGGAGATCCATGGTTTTGACCGATATTGAGTTTTACGAATTACGATATAGCGGACCTACCGCTGCTTTTTTACGAGGATTCCGCGCATTATATCTTGGACTTGTATTCAATGTATTGGTCATGGGAGCCGTATCCTTGGCGGCGATCAAATTTGGTGAAATTATACTTGGTTGGCCAGGATGGCAAACGCTTTTAGTGGCAGGTTCTATCACCATCGTATACAGTTATTTTGGAGGATTAAGGGCGATCCTTATCACGGATGTAGTACAATTCATTTTAGCGATGATCGGATCAATTTGGGCCTGTATGTATATTTTAGATCTACCTAAAATTGGCGGATTAAATGCACTTCTATCACACGAATCAGTCCTCCCAAAACTGTCTATATTACCTGACCTCAAAGATCC
>JAHDGC010000157.1 GCA_020627865.1 Saprospiraceae bacterium
TGGCCATATAAATTCACTTTGAATCAGTAAAAAACAAATCGAGTAATTTGTCTAAAAAAATATTGATAGCGATTGTTGTTGCAACTTTAGGGGTATTGATTGCCCTACAGTATCCCGCTTTGTTTATAAAAAAGCAATTAGAATGTAGATCATTTGTATTGTATGCCAACCATGAGATGAAGCCAACTGATGCTACTAAAAGCATACTGGATTCGGCACTGCTCAATTTAAAAGCTAGTAAGTTTTATAGATCAGACTTTCACGGAATTTGTCAAAGAACCCGATTCAATAAGAATAATCACTACAAATAGCGCTGATAAACACAGATTGATTTATAAGTTTTTCACGTCCTAAAGGCAATCCGTGTGATAATCTGTGGCCATCTGATAAATCTGTGGTGTGAAAAGGCAAATACAGATACATTTGAAATCTTTTAAAACTTCAAATTTTATAACAATATAGTTGTAAACTCACTTTAAACTAATCTGCCCTCTTATTGGGAACAACCCTAATCCCATCCGAACTCCCCACCTGCCAAATATCCACTTGCCGCCCAAATTTTTGCTGATAAGCCAGCTTGATTGCATCACAAAGTTGAGGCGATAATTCCCCTTTAACCAGATTAATCGTACAACCGCCAAAGCCGCCCCCCATCATCCTAGAACCCAGGATGGAAGGATATTGTTGCCCTTTTTCGACAAGGAAATCCAATTCTGGACAACTGACTTCGTATTTTTTAGATAAGCCTTCATGGGATTGTAACAATAATTTTCCAAGTTCGCTGAAGTCAGATTTTTCTATTGCCTTAATTGCATTTAAGACTCTTTTGTTTTCTTTTATAACAAATTGAACACGATTGTATTGTTTTGCTGAAATTTCAGCTGCGTATTGATCTAAAAATTCCATTGTGATTGCTCTAACACTTGAAATGTTTTCTGATTTTGCAATCTGTTCTAAAACATCTGTGCAATCCTGTCTCCTGCTATTGTATTCCGTATCGACAAGGTTGTGTTTGACATTGGTGTTGAAAAGATAAAAATGATGTCCTTCCAAATGAAGTGGAATCTGCCGCGCATTTCTATCCCTGCAATCCAGCAATATAGCATGTTCTTTTTTTCCATTAAAAATAGCAAATTGATCCATGAAGCCACCATTGAGTCCTGTTAGGTTTTCTGCATTGGAAGCCATAAATGGCAATTCACTCTTTGGAATATTGAGGTTGAATTGTTGGTTTAATAAATAAAGAAACCCACAGGTAATGGCTGAAGAACTGGACATGCCGGCGCCACCAGGAATGGTTCCTCCAAAGACGATGTTTAACCCGTTGATTTTGTAATTATTTTGTTGTAAATATTGGCAAACAATGGCAAAGTACCGTTCAAATCCGCTCGTTTCAATTTGCAAATGATCCAAATCTATTGTTGCTGTTTGGTCAATATCCGCTGCATGCAATTTTAATTTTCGTTCCGCATTTGGAGACGCAAAGAACCAGATATAGCGATCACAGGCAAAGGGCAACACAAATCCATCATTGTAGTCGGTATGTTCTCCGATGATATTGACCCTCGCTGGAGCTTGAATAATAAGTTCAGTCTTCCCAAAAAGTGTATGGAACTTTTCCGCTAACTGATTGAATTTTTTATCTTTAATGTACACGTTGTATTGGGTTTTAATGACGAGTCCCATCGGGACGTTATGTTATTGCCCTGTCTGCGTGGCTCGCCAGGCAGGCAGAGATGCAAATCTCTGGATGTTTATCAGAAAAATATTTTACAAATATCAGTACTCATCAGAAACAGCAAAGGTATTCGCCGTATCAATCCAGCGCCCCCTAGTAAAATCCGGAAACGGAACGGAAGTACTCCCCATATTTACCGACTGTTCAGACAAAGGTGTAATAGCCAACCAACTAGCTGCATCATACACATCGAAAGGCGGGTTCTCAAATTTCTTGGCACATTCCACGAAGGCATGCAAAACGAAAAAATCCATGCCACCATGTCCGGCACCCACTGCCTTGGCCTCGTGCCTTTTCCATAAAGGATGATCGTATTTTTTGAGATAAGGTTCGGCATCTTCCCAGCGATGCGATGGGCTGACTCCTTCAATATGCAAGGACTTATTAACAGCCATCCACAATCCTTTCGTACCCTGTACCCGAAAACCGAGAGAGTAGGGACGGGGTAAGGAGGTATCATGGTGCAACACGATGCTTTCTCCATTGGCACATTTTATCATGGTGGTGACTTTATCACCCAGTTTGAATTCCAGTTTCGCATTAGGGTGATTGGCTCCTCCTTTTTCGTGGTTAACAATATAATTGTGTAATCCTCTCGATTTGGTAGACATGGAACTCAGGTACAAAAAACGGTTGCCCTTGTTGATATTGATATATTGGGCTACTGGCCCAACACCATGCGTCGGGTAAAGATCACCATCTCGCTTGATGGAATGTTGTGTCCGCCATTTTGCCTCGCTGAATCCCTTGCTGCCATATTCCACACCAGAATTATAAGGCGTAACACCATCATTGAATTTTACGCCACGAAGATCATGCTGATAGCCTCCTTCGAGATGAATCAATTCCCCAAACATATTTTGCCTGACCATATTTAAAATGGCCATGACATCCCTTCTATAACAAACATTTTCCAAAAAGAATAAGGGCGTTCCCGTTGCTTCATAAGTATTGACCAATTGCCAGCATTCGTCGATAGAAAAACCACCACAAACTTCCAATCCAACAAAGATTTTAGCCTGCATACAAGCAACAGCCATCTCGGTATGCCACCGCCACGGACTGGCAATGACAGCTGCATCAATGTCTTCTTTTGCTATGAGGTTGCGGTAATCCTGGTCTCCATTGCTGTAAAATTTTGGCAAGGAAGCGTCTTGTTTTGAAAAGATTTCCTTCGAGCGTTCAACCATAACTTTATCCGGTTCCGCGATGGCAACAATATTACAGTCATCCCGCTTGAGTAACAGTTCGATATGGGATTGTCCCCGTAGGCCACTTCCCAAAATAGCCACATTAATCTTAGAGGCTTTGGGTTTAGAGACTGGTTGGGCGAGACTCTTTGTTTGGCCAGTTAGGCCGAGTCCAAGGCCGGTGATGGCTGTGTTTTGCATGAAGGCTCTTCTGGTAATACTCATTTTTGAATTTTAGGTAGCGGAGAAATATTGGGCTAAAGTACGGAAAAATTCACCCATAATGAAAACAGTGTCATTGGGAGGCGTTGTGAATTGGTGAGGAATAATTCGAGTTTTGTAGAAGTAGAGAATTTTTTGCTATAAAATTTAAGGTGAACTTAATCTGATTTTTAAAGTGATAGCAAGCCACTACCGAACATTTGGTAAAAATCGCTCAAACTTACTATTAACAATCCAGTTTGCAATACCTGAAATGCCGTTGGTTTCATCAAGGGAAGCCATGAAAATTTTATGGCTATGTAATGTGCTTGCTTTACGCAGCAGGAGGGGCAAGTCGTCAAGATTTCGGTACACAATCATCAACGGGATTTTTCTTTCAAAAAACATAGACCAGCCGGCTTCCACTAAAACCCCGGAAACTGCCGGAAATGGGAAAATCATTAACAATGCTCTACTATTTTTGAATTTCTCCATCTGTTCTTCCAGGCGATAACTTGCATCTACACCGCTATGGAGGTTGAATTTCTCTTCAGTTAGGGGGCAGTAAATCCTTTGAAATTTTGTTTCCATGGACTTAATATTGGTTATCATTTGCCTCAATTTTTGTTGAATATCCTCCATGCTAAAGTCATTAGGCGTAAAGTTGTTTTGTTCAAGGACTTTGTCGATTTTGTCTTCCAAAATTGCTTTTTCTTTAAAGGAAGTTTCAAATTCTTTTATCAAGTCATCTCGAAGTTTGGATGATCGTTTTCTTGCCTTGTCAAGACTTCTGATCGGGCAGGCTACCATCAGATCATACTCGGGAGGCATCCGGTTGGCTTTTTTCTTTTTGGGGTTTATCCATCTTAGAAAATCTTCTTCATTATAAATGTTTCTAGGAAGTTTTAATACATTAAGATGGCGGTTGTAGAGGTAGTCCAATATTACGGATTTAATGGATTTTTCTGTTTCAGCACTGAAGTCCATTAGCTTTGGAGATGCCTCTTTGGGAACTTCTGGCATTTTTTCCATAATAAAAGTGTTTAACCTTATTGATGCATTGTCAGTATACCGAATCATGCCTCCAATAAAGATTTCTCCATCACCTGAAAGGTTGACATGTATGACCATAAAGACGCGCTTTTCAAAAGCTTTCCCTACTGAAGTCAGTTCGCAGATCAATATATTATCTCCGCTATGACTTCTATTGATCCTTCCTTTGAACGTGGTATAAGGTGGCTCTTGTTTTAACTCTACTTCGTAGTCTCCATTTGCTAGTCTGGAGTTGATGAAAAATGGAATACAATGGACCTGTGGTAAGTATCTGTCATCTTCGGGGATAGAATAAAAATGAGAATAACACCACCATGCCGTGTTACTTAGGTTCTCTAATTTGGCATCAATTTTAGCCCTATGACGCACGGCAACCCTGCCTCTTTTTTTGTCTGAAAGGTAGGCCAAGACTGGGGGAGGGGCGTATTGGGTTTTGTCTGTTTTTTTGTTCACGAAGTAGTTGTCTAGCATTTTATCTAGACTTTTCACTCCAAGGAATTCTGTACAAGATTTAAATAAGGATTGGGAAAATGAAATTTCACGATTACTGTAATAATCATTAGCTGCTTTGCTTAATGCACGGCCATCAATTTTTTTTAAGTGTTGCATAATTGATGCTATGCGCATGCGAATACTTTTAGGGTCGTCTATGCCATCGTTGTAACCATAAAGTACGTAATTGGGAAGAGTGGCAGGGGTGTCTAGGTCATTCTGGTAGCATTTTTCAATAATCAATTCGTGTATAATTGAAAACTGGATCTTACTCAAAATTACAGGGTTCGTCTTTGCCGACATGGAGGTAAGTTTTATGGGCTTTGTTTTAAAAAGTATAGTGCAATGTAATTAATAATGTTAAAACATGCAAACAACATTAAAACATTAAAGCTAATGTTAAAACATGTTGATATGTGTTGGGATGTTGAGATGTTAAATGTTAAAATGCTTGAGTTAAATTAAATTTACATGTATCTTTGCCTTAAGATACTTTGAAACTGTGCCATCTTTACCAGGAGTTTAAGTATCTGTTGCCCGATTACTGAAATTTATTCTGACCTTCCTACCCGTTGCTATTGAATCTAAGTTTTACAATTACCTAAATATTATTATCTCTTATTGCAATTTGATTTTTCGATTTGACATTAGGTCATTCCGAAAGCAATTAGATTGTATATAACAGTGTGTAGTTATTACATTCGGCTTTGTCGGAATGATGGAAATCCTATGTCTTTACTTTAGGCTTGCGCCAGAAATTGTGAACCATTTGTGTTTAGCATTCCTGCATTTGCTTTGCCTGTATTTTAAATTTTTTAAAACGATAACAATGGAAAAACAAAACAAAATCGAAACAATAAAAGATTTCTTTTTAAATAATAAACTAGGGGCATTCCTGTTTATTTCTCTTTCAGTTAGCCTGTTTTTTATGAATTACTTTAAAGTTTTTCATGAGTGTAAAGAAATAGTGGAAAAGATACGGATTAAAGAATCTGATTCTGATAACTCAACATGTGGTAGTTATGGTAAAGGGGAAAATCGCAGCAAGCCCAAAGTGATACCCAATAAATACAACTTAGTACTTCGCGGATACAGGCACGGAAGGGTGTTGTTGAATGGAGAGGAAGTTGTGTTCGACTATTTCAGTGAGACACATGCCAAGTTTGTTGTAACGGAAGGGGAACACATCCTACAGGTTTTAGATGAAGATGATGACTTTATTTTTAATAAAAAAATTAAGGTTACAAAGAATAACCAAGTATTGATTATTGCTAGAAACGGCAAATACGCTTTTTTTTAATTCAAAATTTAAAAACCATGACGAATTTAATTTTCAGCAAAACACTTCTTTTTATGGTGTTTATTGCTGCCACCCGAATTTCTTCCGCTAATGAAAGTGAACTGGTTTTTTATGTGCCAGCGTTTTCACATCATAAGCAGATTGAACCCAAATTGGCTCAAAAAATTACAACTTATGTCAAGGACATTGTTTATGAACTGTCAAATGATTGTCCGATGATGGGGGTTTTGGATATGAAGATTCTAGATCCAATAGAGATTACTACTATTGATATTGATCGACTTGTTGAAAATTATAACCCGAAGGATAGAGGAATGCCCGTTTCCCTTTCCGTTCCTAAGAAAGCAAATGTTTTTGTCTTAGGTTTTATTGATTATGATCAGGATGAAAATTCCACCCGAATTGAAGTGTACATGCATTATAAAAAGACAGGACAAACCCAGAGGTCGGTGTTAGTTTCAGAACACTCAACAGGAAAATTGAACGTCGTCAGAAAATTGAGGCATGACCTTTTAAGGCCAATTAGAAATGAATTATTTGGTCCTGATTGGTTGAGGAAACTCCTTGGAAATGATGGCCGAATTAACGGTAAAATCAATCCAATTTTAATTTGTGATATTGATGTTGCTCCGCCTGTTGTGGGGGATCCACCTAGGGAAGTGGAAATAGCTGAAAGCATTCCAATTGAATTTTATCTTGCGGGGTCTTCTGAAAAAAAAGAATACATGCTTTTCTTACATGACAAGGTTAATGGAGGTTACAAATCATTGCTATCGCTTCCAAGAAAAGATTCCGTTACTTACGTTTCAGTTCCTGATGATCCGAGGTTTCTTTATAACAACCAAGTTCACTTTGTGATTGCTTCCATTTCTTTCGAAGATTTTGAACGCCTCACTAAAAAGTTCAAGATTTCTTACTGGCGGGAGGAAAACCTTAGATCTCTCACTATCCTACAATCAACTATATTTTCATTACAATAAAAATCTTTCTATCATGAAAACCATGTTTTTTAAAACCATACTAATCCTTGTAGTATCATACATTTCATCTGGTAATATCATTGCACAAACTTCCTCAATGTTCACTTTGCCAGCTAGAGGGGAATTAATCAAGGAGCGGGGAAAATTTCTCGCAGAAACAAATATTGATAACTATGAACCGTCCAAGTATCACTATTGGGTATGTGAGGCTATTGTTACGGATTCTGACGAGCATTATGCTGCATCATTGCTTAACAATAAAAAAGCAGTCATTCAGGATATGTCAAATTGGAAGCTGAGTCAGGTATGGCCGAAGTACTATATCAAAGACAATCCATATCAAGGGTATATTTTTGATAATGGCAGTAATATTAACCCTTATATGCAGCCGGTTGTCTTATTTATTGTAAAAGCCGATGCTTCTTTAAATCAGTATATTACAAACTGGTTTGCTGATGCTGAGAAGAGGGGCTATCCCGGAATTCCGTATGCTGTTTTTGAAGATAGAGTTATCAGTAAATTGGAAATATTTTTTCCGTAAATCTTCGGGGTTTTAATGCCGTTGTATTATCTGATTAATGACCAGAGTTAACTTGCCTTAGAATAGGGCGTGTCATTTGAGATACGCTCTATTCTTCTTTATGAAAATTATGTATGATGTTTAAAAACGCAATTGTTTAATAAACCATTTGATATAGCTTTACTTTGGTTCTCCATGCAGCCATTTCTCCATCAACTCACAGCCCTTATACGTGTCATCAATACTGATAAAAGTAGACTTACTTTTTCCCTCTACCCAATCGCTGGTAAATTTGGCTTTCTTTTGCTCGATGGCTGCCGTTTGTATCTTGTTGTAATCTTGTTTCAAACTGGCCTTGTGTGGCGTAGTCCTAACCTGCAACCAAACAATCCGGAAGGCCTTTTCTCCGGATGGAGAAGTAAACGGAATCGGAGCAGAAACATCATTGACTTCCATCGTATCAATCGTAAAATAAATCTCCGGCTCAAGGTCGGCAATTTCAAAAAAGGTGTTTCCGGTTTGTGGGTTTACCATCCGGCCACCATTGTTGTAACTTTGTACATTTTCATCAGAATATTTCTTGACGGCTCTTAAGAATGTGATAGAATCTGCCATAATCAGTTGTCGGACATCCTCTAGTTTTTCTTGGGCTAATTCCAAATCAGCATCCGTGATTTCAGGCTTTACGAGAATGTGTCGTGTGTGGATTGTGTTTCCCCTTCTTTCCAATAATTGAATCCAGTGATAGCCAAATTCAGATTCGACGATTTCACTGTATTCTCCGGGTTCAAGGTTGAATGCTGCGGCCTCAAATTCTGGAACAAAAGTTCCTCTTTTTTGATTGCCCAAATCTCCACCAGCTTTTCCGGAGCCGGGATCGTCAGAGTAAATTTTGGCCAGTTCTGCAAAGTCCTCCCCGTCCTCAAGGACACGTTTCCGAATATCTTCCAGCTTGCTGATGGCAATTTGTTTTTGCTCATCATTCACTTTAGGCTTATAAACAATCTCGCTGAGTTCTACTTCCGAATTAAAATAAGGCAAGCTATCTTGCGGAATTTGATCAAAGAAATCTTTCACTTCCTTAGGTGTTACCTTGATGCTTCCCATGATGGTGCCTTGCATCCTCTCCGTCAAGAGTTGACCTTTTAGGTCTTCGCGGAATTGTTCTTTTACCTCATTGATGCTTTGACCATAATAATCTTCAAACTGAGCTATATCATTATTCATGTATGCGAGAATACGCTCGATCCTCGCATTCAGTTGCTCATCTACTTCTTCGTCTGACACTTCAACACTATCCAACTTTGCCTGGTTGAGCAATAATTTTGAAGCCAACAAATTATCAAAAATCATACAGCGGGCTTCCGGCGGTACAGTTCCATTTTGAGCCTGCATCAAGGCATGTTGCTCCTCAACATCAGAAAAGAGAATCACCTCATTTCCCACGATTCCTATAACCTTATCTATCAATTCTCGCTCTTGTCCAAACAGTGTTTGCACGAAAGTGAGGGCTATAAATATAAATAGACTGGTTATTTTTAAATTCAAGCAAAAATTCATTTCGTATAGATTTTTATATTGTTGCGCCTGCTCTCCAGCGAATAAATTTCTTCCTTTTTCTTGTCCAGCAATTGGAGCTTTCTTTTGTGTAAAATTACTTTAATGATTTGATCGTTCACAAATCCTAATGGTGCGATTTTATTCTTACTAGTGGTTTCTAAAACCTTTATCAGGTAGTAATATTCATCATCAGATGCGATTTCATTGAAACCTTCTGTTAGTTTACTTTTGGTAAAAACATCCCTCGGAACATGCCGGATTACTTTATCCGTTTTGTACCATTTGATATTTTCCAAGATGTACGTTTCCGCAAATTCATTAGAAAACCGGAGCATGGCTTCAATATCTTCCTGTTGGCCATTATTCCACCATTTTCTCAGTTCATTGAATTGCTCTACATCTTTTCGCACCTTTATAAAGTAACAACGGATGATTTTGTCATTGAGTTTGAATTGTTCCTTATTTTCATTGTAATAAGCCAAAATTTCTTCGGCAGTGACTACAGAATCCAACTGCGCTTCCACCAACAACTTCTCATAATTATTCCGGATCAAAGAAGCCCTATAGTCCCTGACCAAATCGTCAATATTCAAGTCCTTGGGCACATGCCGCTCGGCTTCTCGCATCAATAGTTGATCCCTGACCCAGCGTTCTACAAATGCATTTATAATCAAGGCACTATCCTGCGGGCTTTTATCAGGAGAAACCATTCCATCCAACTCCGAAAGATATAATTGTTTGCTGTATACTTCTGCGATGATCTTGTCTTCTGACAAATCGGTATTTTCTTCTTTGCAGTTTGTTAGGATCAGCAAAGCAGGCAGCAAAAGGGCTAATATTTTTAGGATAGTGTTTTTCAAAATGATTTTTTAATGTAACGTTGTAATGTGTACGAGGTTCTTGTAGATTTATCCAAACGAATTACCATCATTTCATTTGTTCGTTTAATCCTATTACAAAATTGGACAAAGGAGTGAAAAGTAGTGATGTGATTCGTATCATTAGTTCTTGCAATGAGTTCCTCCAGATAGGCCTTCTCCGTAACACTATTCGGTTTTTTCTTACTATATCTTATATTCCTTTCATGGAGCATTTCTTTGAGATAAGCAGCATGAAACTGTGCGTGCGTCTCAAAATAATCCAATTTTCCCATAAGTTCAGGATCATCATTACTTACATCATAGAAATTTGTGTATGCTCGAAGTAGTGCTTCCGACGGATTTCTTTTGTAAACTTTCCGATTTCCCAAGAACCAAGTTTCGATACATCTGTTCTGAACGATTAAAACAAATTTCGTCGCTGCATTCAGGTTGATATCTTTTTCTTTTATGAAAGCATAAATTTCATCTGTCCTTTCCGCTACATCCACTTCATCCGCGTCTATACACATGACAAGGTATTGAAATTTTCCTATTGTATTAACATCCGCTACAGCATTTTTCAGATGATTATCAAGAATCGACGGAAATCCATTGCCATTAAAAACATAAAAATTGTTTGTATCGACAGCAAAAGGATCATTAACCTCGATCAATTCAGGAACTAAATGCTTTAACCACTTGGGGTAAAACTTCTTCTCTGTTCTTCTACCTTCAACCAAAAAGTAAATATTCATGCTATGTTGTTTCGCTTCCGGTTTGGTATTCTTCTAATTGTATCAACTGCATGAAGGCATCATGTTTGGATTTTCCTAGATTCAGTTCAGAAGCCTTGTGCGTTTTTACGATACCTTTATTTCGAGTAACCAACTTCCAGTTGTTAAAACTGATAGCATTAATGATATACGGATGATGGCTTGTAAGAATAAATTGAAGCGATCTTCTGGATTGTAAAATATCTGCCGTTAATTCATCAATACAATTTATACCCAAGCTGTTTTCAAATTCATCAATTAAAAACAAGGTGCCTTCGGGGGATAAATACAGCTCGCTGATATGGAATAAGGAGCGAAGCATGCCGGAAGAAATTCTGTTCTGTAAGACCCATTTATCCACACCTTTTTCTTTGATCTGGATTAAAAGATACTCTTTGTTAATATTTGAAAAGTCATCATCTTCAGACTCGGTTGGGGCAATTCTTAAATCCTCAACTTGAGGGAATATATCTATAAACCTATCTTTAATTTTTTCAAAAATGCTTTCCTCTGTTTGGGATATTAAAAACAATTTCTCTTGTATGTTCAGGATGGATCGTCTGATTTTTTCAAATGTATCAAATGTTTTTAAGAATATATTTGCAGAAGAATTATTAAAAGTAGAATGTTCTGGTCGAGTATTTGAATGGTCACTCAACTGAATTTTCTTTATATCCTTTTTTATTTCCTTAATAAAATCTTCCTCAAGATGATGAAGCAAACTTTTTTC
>JAHDGC010000158.1 GCA_020627865.1 Saprospiraceae bacterium
CGCCCGGTTTTGTGGCAATATGCTCTGTTGCAGCAAGCAAAACGCCATCCCGTTCGATAACTTTTCTTTTATGGGCAAAATAAAGGCTTGGCAGCTCTACTTTTTCGGTAGCGAGATATTGCCAGACATCTAGTTCTGTCCAATTACTAATCGGGAATATCCGGAAATGTTCTCCAAATTGTTTCCTTCCGTTGAACAGGTTCCAGAGTTCTGGCCGCTGATTTTTAGGATCCCATTGTCCAAATTCATCCCGATGAGAGAAAAAGCGCTCTTTTGCTCTGGCCTTTTCCTCGTCCCTTCTAGCTCCTCCAAGGGCAGCATCGTACTTTCCTTTTTCAAGCGTATCCAATAAAACATGGGTTTGCAAACCATTTCGGCTAGCATTGTAGCCTTTTTCTTCCTGTAGCTCGCCTTTGTCAATATATTCTTGGACTAAACCGACAACGAGGTTTACGCCCAATTTTTTCATTAAATTATCCCGATATTCTAGTGTCTCTGGGAAATTATGCCCAGTATCCACATGGACAAATTGAAAAGGAATCTTAGCAGGATAAAATGCCTTCTGGGCGAGATAAGTCATCAAAATGGAATCTTTTCCACCAGAAAATAAGATAACTGGGTTCTCAAACTGCGTAGCTACTTCCCGAAGTACATAAATGGATTCTGCTTCAAGTTCTTTTAAATGATTAAGTTGATAATTTTCCATATTAATATCTGATATGTGGAAGGACGTAGTCATAAATGGTAATTACGGCCTCCTCTAAAGAAATTTTGTCTGTCCTGATTTCCAATGCGGGGTTTTGTGGGGCTTCGTAGGGCGAGTCGATCCCCGTAAATCCCTTGATTTCTCCTTTTCTGGCTTTTTGATACAATCCTTTTACATCTCTTTGTTCGCAGACTTCTAGTGGGGCATTGATATAGATTTCAATGAAATCAGCTGACCCAGTAATATTTTTGGCAAAATTACGGATTTCTACCGTTGGGCTTATAAAAGAATTAATGGTTATAACGCCACTTTCTAGGTAAAGTTTTGCGACCTCTGCAATTCTGCGGATATTTTCTTGTCGATCTTCGAGACTAAATCCCAGATTATTATTGATACCACTGCGGATATTGTCCCCATCCAGTACCTGCGCAAAGAATTGATTATTATATAAATGTCGCTCCAATGCCTGAGCTATCGTACTTTTGCCTGAACCGGATAGCCCTGTTAGCCAAAGCACTTTGCTTCGTTGGTTGAGTATTTTTTCCCGATCTCCACGCTGTAACAAGCGATCAAATATCGGATGAATATTATTTTTCAAGATGCAAAGATATTTAAAATTTAGACATATAAAAATGCAAGGGCTATTTTGATCCGGTCACTTTCCGCATACTTCCCTTAGGCGCCATCTGCCAAGCTCTTTCGTGGAAATAATAGATTACGATTTTTATGACGGATTCCAATACAGCAACTGTACCTGCTTTCTGGGCGACATCATCACAACCTGTTTCTCGGAATATGAAATAGGCGAGTAAAAATGTTGTTGTAGAGGCCAAAATCCGCCAAGTGATGGCTTTGAGAATACTTCTGGTTCTGGATTCTTTTTCGATAGAGTTCTGGGCCATTTCTTTTACTTTGTTATGAATAATATATTTAAAACGTAGCGTCGTAATGCCTTATGACGTTGTCGTAGTGTTTACGACGTTATCATTATAACCAATAACATACCTAAAAATGCCCGATTAATGCTCAAGGCATAAATTTCTGATAATTTAATGGTTCATTCATCGGTAAATTATCAGTTACTCAATGAGCATATGAACCATTTAACCCTGCTTGCGTAGGCGCGGGAACAGATAGGTATTTATAAATCACGACACTACTTATTTATAACTGTTCACCCTAAAAACTGGATAATGTATATTTTTATCTATAAATTTGCAAATCTATTATTTCTCGTTCATATTTTGAGACTTTTTGCAAGAATTGTTGTCACAGAATAGTATAAAAACATCATTATGCAGTTGCTAAAATCACTTGTTCAAAAGAAAATTCTGATTATGGATGGTGCTATGGGCACCATGATCCAGCGATATAAGCTATCTGAAGCGGATTTTAGGGCGGATCGTTTTAAGGATTTTAGCCATGATCTAAAAGGTAATAATGATTTGCTCTCTATAACTCGGCCAAAAATTATCGAAGAGATTCATGAAGCCTATTTAGAGGCTGGTGCCGATATTATAGAAACAAATACTTTTAGTGCGACTGCTATCGCTCAGGCTGATTACGGTTTGGAAGATCTTGCTTATGAAATAAACTTTGAGTCGGCAAAGATAGCAAAAAAAGCGGCACAATCCTATACCGCAAAAAATCCGGAGAAACCACGCTTCGTTGCTGGAGCCATGGGACCAACCAACCGTACGGCGTCCATCTCACCAGATGTCAACAATCCAGGCTACAGAGCGGTCACCTTCGATGAGCTTCGGGATGCATACTATACCCAAGCAAAGGGGCTTGTAGATGGCGGTGTAGACATTTTGTTGATTGAAACCATTTTTGATACCCTAAATTGTAAGGCTGCTTTTTATGCGGTCGATATATTGTTCGAGGAAATTGGGCGAAAATTACCCGTCATGATCTCCGGAACCATCACGGACGCTAGTGGCCGAACCTTAACCGGACAAACCGTCGAGGCCTTCTGGATTTCAGTCAGCCACATGGATTTGTTTAGTGTCGGGCTGAATTGCGCTTTGGGCGCTACCGAAATGCGACCACATATTCAGACCCTGTCCAGAATTGCAGATTGTTTCGTCAGTGCTTATCCAAATGCTGGGCTTCCCAATGAATTTGGGGAATATGACCAATCTCCTGAAGAAATGGGTCGCTATATCCGAGATTTTGCCGAAAATAATTTTGTTAATGTCATCGGAGGGTGCTGTGGAACAACACCGGATCATATCAAGGTTATGGTGCAGGCCGTAGAAGGGGTAGAACCCAGAAAGATAAATTCAGATAGGGGATATACCGAACTTTCTGGTATGGAGGCACTCGTTATTCGTCCGGAAAGTAATTTTGTTAATGTGGGAGAAAGAACCAATGTGACGGGATCGCGCAAATTTTCCCGACTAATCTTGGAAGGAAAGTATGAGGAAGCTGTGGATGTGGCTCGACAGCAAGTGGAGGCCGGTGCACAGATTATTGATGTAAACATGGATGAAGGTCTGCTGGATTCGGAAGAGGCCATGACAACCTTTTTGAACCTCATCGCCGCAGAGCCGGATATTGCCAAAGTTCCGGTCATGATAGATTCTTCCAAATTCTCGGTGATTGAAGCAGGTTTGAAATGTGTGCAAGGGAAATGTGTGGTGAATTCGATTTCACTGAAAGAGGGAGAAGCGGCTTTCAAGGAACAAGCGCAGAAAGTGCGCCGCTATGGTGCAGCGGCGGTCGTTATGGCTTTTGATGAAGTTGGTCAAGCGGATACCATCGAGCGAAAAGTAGAGATTTGCCAAAGGGCATATAATATTCTAACGAAAGAAATTGGCTTCAAGCCCCAAGATATTATTTTTGATCCTAATATTTTTGCCGTTGCCACAGGAATTGAAGAGCATAACGAATATGCCATCAACTTTATAGAAGCTACTCGCCAAATTAAGGAACGTTGTCCGCTGGCGAAAATCAGTGGTGGGGTGAGTAATATTTCCTTTTCTTATCGGGGTAATAATAAGGTTCGGGAGGCGATGCACTCATCATTCCTGTTTCATGCTATAAAAGCGGGCATGGATATGGGCATCGTAAATGCCGGAATGATAGAAGTGTATGAAAATATTCCAAAGGATCTATTGAAACTGGTGGAGGATGTCTTGTTCAACAGGGGAGAAGGTAATGATGCAACAGAGGCATTGAGTGATTACGCGGAAAGAGTTCGGGGCGGTGGCCGAAAGTTGGAGCAAGACCTGAGTTGGCGGGAAAAGTCGCTAGAAGAGAGAATTACCCATGCTTTGGTAAAAGGAATTACAAAATTTATCGTCGAGGATGCCGAAGAAGCCCGTCTAAAATATGATGAGCCACTTATGGTTATCGAAGGGCCACTCATGGATGGGATGAATGTCGTTGGAGATTTGTTTGGTGCCGGAAAGATGTTTTTACCCCAAGTGGTAAAGAGTGCTCGGGTGATGAAAACGGCCGTTGCCCACCTGAATCCTTTTATTGAAGAAAGCAAAAAAAATTCTGGTGGCAGTAGTAAAGGCAAAATTCTAATGGCTACGGTGAAAGGTGATGTTCATGATATTGGTAAAAATATCGTTGGGGTTGTCTTGGCTTGTAATAATTTTGAAATTATAGATTTGGGCGTAATGGTGCCTGCCCAGAAAATATTAGAGACGGCCCGAAAAGAAAATGTAGACATTATCGGGTTGAGTGGTTTGATTACACCTTCGCTGGATGAAATGGTGCATATGGCAGAGGAAATGGAGCGCCTTGGGTTTAAAATTCCATTATTAATAGGCGGAGCCACTACATCTAGAATACATACTGCCTTAAAAATAGAGCAACAATATTCCGGCTCCGTCGTACATGTATTGGACGCCTCTAGAAGTGTAGGTGTAGCGAGTGCCCTGATCGGGGAAGATGATGAAAAGCGGGCTAATTTTATTCAGGGCATCAGGGAAGAATACGAAGCGCTGCGGATAAATAGGGCAAAGCGCAAGTCCGTGAAGCAATATTTAAGTCTTTCGGATGCGCGCCAACATAAGTTTTTGCCGGAGTGGAAAGGGTATCAGCCACCTAAAACAATATTTACAGGGGTGAAAAGTTACCTAAATTATTCCTTGGAAGAACTTTCCGATTTTATAGATTGGACACCTTTCTTTATCAGTTGGCAATTGCGGGGCAAGTATCCGGCTATTCTGGATGATGAAACGGTTGGTACAGAAGCACGTAAATTATTCAATGATGCCCAAAGTTTGTTGCGCAGAATCATTGATGAGAAATGGCTTACGGCTAATGCGGTCATCGGATTTTTTCCGGCCAATAGTGAGGAGGATGATATTATTATCTACGAGGATGAAAGCAGAACGGAAGAGAAATGTCGCTTGCACCATTTGAGACAGCAGCGTAAAAAGGCCAAAGGACAACGTAATTTCTGTCTGTCCGATTATGTTGCTCCGGTAAGCTCCGGTATTGCAGATTACATTGGTGGTTTTGCGGTGACAACGGGTGGCAACATTGAAAAACACGTCAAGGCCTTCGAAGATAAACACGATGATTATAATGCAATCATGTTAAAAGCTCTTGCCGATCGACTTGCAGAAGCTTTTGCAGAACGGATGCACTTGGAAGTCCGTAAGGTACTTTGGGCCTATGACTTGGAGGAGTCGCTTTCTAATGAAGAGCTGATCGCGGAAAAATATCGAGGTATTCGCCCCGCACCTGGTTATCCGGCTTGTCCAGATCATACGGAAAAAGACACCTTATTTAAGTTGTTGGATGTTGAAAAAAATACAGGCATCCGATTAACGGAATCTTTCGCCATGTATCCGGCAGCGTCTGTAAGTGGTTGGTATTTCAGCCATCCGGATGCAAAGTATTTTGCCGTAGGGCAAATCGGTAAGGATCAGGTGGAAGATTATGCGGCTAGAAAGGGCATGCCATTGAAGGATGCCGAACGTTGGCTGAGTCCAAGCTTGAATTATGAAAAGTAGAACCTTGATACATTATAGATAATTGCACATGAGTCCCATCGGGACGATATATCATTGCCCTGTCTGCGTGACTCGTCAGGCAGGCAGAAATGTCAATTTCTGGAAAGTAAGCATTTGCAAAGGTGATCGCTAAATACCAACAAACAACTCCAATCTTCCAAACCCATGAAAATTTGTGATTACAAAAGTATTCTTTCCTGAAATAGTGAAAATTATTTACTTTTGCCAAAATATCAAAAACCATAATATGCCCAAGAAGGACTTTTTTATTTTATACCATAAATGCTTGCTTGTTGTTGTTGTTTTGTCGCTGGTTGTAGTTACTGGTTTGGCACAAAATCCTTCCGTTTCTGAAGAAAGAGCACAGTATGAATTGGAGAAGAGAGGAATTGAAGAGGATGAAATTCGGGCAAAATTACTAGAAAAGGGCATAGACCCAGATGATGTAGATCCTACAGATCCTTCTGCTTTGTTAAGTTTAGAGAGAGCACTAGAAGAAGCAGTCAGGGAATTGGAAGAGGAAAAGGAAGAGGAAAAGGAAAAGGAAAAGATGGCGAAGGAAATAGTGGAAAAGATGACTCAGGATACGATCGTTCCACAACCGCAACCTGATACGGAAAATGGAGAAGATGAAGCGGCTGAGGAATCAGCAGTTGTAGATGTTAACGAGTCATTGAATCTGCCAGAAGCAGAAATTTATGGGCAACATATTTTTAGAAACAAAAGCATCCAGTTATATAATAAATCTGCGGATATTAAACCGACAGATAATTATGTTTTAGGAGTAGGAGATAAAGTTATCATTTCCATTTGGGGGAAATCCCAAGAAAATGCGGAATACGTCATCGGTGCCGAGGGGTACATCAAGCCCAGTAAGATGCCTCGCATTTACCTGAAAGGAATGACTTTAGCGAAAGCTAGGGCATTGTTGCAATCAAGGTATGCGGAATATTATCGTTTCCGTCCGGAAGAATTCGAAGTCATTGTTAATTATGCCAGAAATATTACCGTTAATATCGTTGGGGAGGTTTTTCAATATGGAAGCTTTACGATTCCTGCTATAAATACGGCCTTCAATGCCTTGGTGGCTGCCGGTGGGCCAACCGACATTGGAAGTGTTCGGAATATTAAGTTGATACGCCCCGGCGAGCAGGTTCGTAAGATTGATATTTATGAGTTTTTGATGAATCCCAGTATTGCACAGGATTTATATCTACAGGATAATGACATTATCCATGTAGAGGTTGCAGATAGAGTGGTTAATGTAGAGGGTGCCGTGAAAAGGCCTTTTAAATATGAATTGATCAAGGGAGAAAATTTGCGAAAATTGCTGGAATATGCAGGTGGTCTTAAAGAAAATGCTTATAAGGGGAATATTCAGATTACCCGATTTGTCAATGATGATACCCGCATTATTGATGTGGATTTAAATGAACTGGATAAATCTGGGCGAGATTTTGAGCTTTTAAGTGGAGATCAAGTTATGGTTAATACGATCCCGAAACCGGTAGAGAATTATGCGGAAATAATAGGAGCCGTAGAGATGCCGGGAAAGTATGAAATTACCAGGGGGATGAAAGTCGACGAATTATTGAAGAAAGGAATATTGGTAAAAGAGGCGCGTACAGATATTGCATTTTTATTAAGAACTCAAAAAGATAACTCGATTGTTTATGAAAGGGTAATTTTGGATGATATACTGGATAATCGCAATGCTGCATCGAATGTTGAACTGCAATCTAGGGATAGGTTGTTGATCTTATCGCTTTCGAGTTTTATTGACAAAGATTCTGTCGCTGTTGCAGGGGCGGTGAGGATACCGACGAAAATTCCATTTGGGAGTACCAAGAATATTAAGGTGACCGATGCCCTGACACTGGCAGGTGGCCTAAGGCAAGATGCTACCAATTTTGCATACATATATAGAACTGATCCAGGGAATATTCGACAGAAAGAGTACCTGAGGATAGATTTGGATGCTGCTTCAGCTAACCCTGACACTCCTGATAATATGATTTTGGCTCCTGGAGATTCTATCGTTGTTTTCTCTAATTTAACCTATCTCGACGAGTCTTTTGTCAAGGTGAGTGGTGCGGTAAGAAATCCCGGTTCCTATAAATTTGATGAGTCCTTGAAATTGCAAGATGTTTTAACGATGGCGGGCGGAACAAAACTGGAGGCGGATTCTAGCCGTATAGATATTTTTAGTGTGATTATTGAAAATGGCGTGTCTACAGAAACGCTCGTGAAAACACTGAGTGTGGATAAAAACTTCAATAATATCAATGATGCTGATTTTACGTTGCATCCATATGATCATATTATCGTGAGGGAGGTGCCGGAGTTTGAATTTCAGCGATTTGTTAGGATAGAAGGCGAGGTGAAATATCCCGGGGCATATGCCCTCATAGATAAAAATGAAAAACTTTGGAGTATTGTTGAGCGAGCTGGCCAATTAACGGATGAGGCTTTTCTCCAAGGAGCTTCCTTATATCGTATGGAAGAAGGTATTGGTTTTATTGTAATGGGATTGGATGAGGTAAAGAAAAATAAAAAATCCCGTTTTAATTATATCTTAAAGGAAGGTGACGTGATCACCGTTCCTAAGCAAAAAGATTTGGTGACCATCACAGGAGCGATTAAAACTAGGGATATTTATCCGGATAAGATTGCCCGAACGGGAAAAATTAACGTGGCTTACCACAAGGGAAAAAATGCCAAGTTTTATGTAGATAGATATGCGGCAGGGGTAGGGGAAAGAGGCCGGAATAGACTAATTACCGTGGAGCAGGCCAATGGTGCCATTGAACGAACCAAGAATTTTGGGTTCATCAAAATTTATCCGCAAGTCAGGCCGGGGGCAATTATTACGGTAGGGACTAAAAAGGCCAAGCCAGAAAAAGAAGCGCGGCAAAAAGAGAAGGTGGATTGGGGTAGAACCATCGCGGATTCTATCGCACAGGCTACGGCCATTTTATCTTTGATCTTATTGATTCAACAGGTAAATCGATAAGGATGTAATGCTTGCGTCCCGAAATGTTTGACGCTCCGTAATTAATCATATGGCAGAATACCACAATAATAACATAGAAGACGAAATCACCTTAAAAGACCTGATCCTTATCATAAAGGATTATGTAGCGGAGTTGTTCCGCTTCAAGTGGATTATCGTTTTTTTGGTTTTGCTTTTTTCGGCTTATTTCGTTTGGGAGGCTTTGACCACACCTTATAAATATCCGGCAAACTTAACCTTTATGGTGAATGAAGATAAGGCCTCCGGATTGGGAGGCATGTCCGGTATTTTGAGTAGCTTTGGTCTCAAAGGAGGCAAAGGAAAAGAATATAATCTGGAGAAAATTCTCGCATTGGCTCGGTCTAATAAAATCATCGGAGAAGCTTTGTTTGAAAAAGCTACAGTCGATGGAAAAGAAGACTTCTTGGCCAATCACTTGATCCGGATCTATAAATACCATGAATTGTGGGAAGAGCATGAAGGAGGCCTGAAGAATTTTTTGTACACAAAAGGGGAACCCGAAAATTTTAGCGTATTAGAAAATAGTGTCTTCAAATCTTTATATGCTAAGGTCGTTGGTGCACCTGCTTTAGGAGTCGAAGGGCTGATGATGAATGGGATCAACGAGGATACGGGGATCATGACCTTGTCGCTGACTTCCGAGTCTGAGATGTTTTCTATTGCATTAATAAAAACCATCTACGAGAAACTTGGAGAATTTTATATCCTCAAGAGTGTAGAAAAACAAAAGCAGACTTTTGACTTGGTCAAGGCGAAAAATGATTCTATTTATCATAAATTACAGCAGGCGGAGTATGGTCTGGCTGATTTCCGAGACTCCAACAGAAGCCTTTGGTCAAACAAAGATGAATTGCGAGAATTGGCCTTGAAAAGAGAGGTGCAGATGTTGAAGTTAATGTATGGAGAATCATTAAAAAACCTTGAAATGGCCGATTTTACCCTGAAAAGCCAGACGCCTTTTGTCCAGAGTATTGATCTGCCAACGGCTCCTATTTTCCCAATCATGAAATCATGGGTGATTGCATTAGTATTGGGATTGATCGCGGGATGCTTTACAGGAGGTGCATTTATCGTTTGCCGTAAAATCTATCGCGATGTTATGGCAGATGCAACAACATAGGAATTATGATAAAAGAATCCAGCAATTATTTTGCCCACGAAACGGCGGTAATAGATGAAGGTTGTAAAATAGGGGGCGGCACCAAAATCTGGCACTTTTGTCATATTATGCCAACCGCTGAAATTGGTAAAAATTGTATCTTGGGACAAAATGTGATGATTGCACCCGAGGTTATAATAGGCAATAACGTCAAAGTACAAAATAATGTATCTATATATACGGGTGTGATATGTGAGGATGATGTTTTTCTGGGGCCGTCGATGGTTTTTACCAATGTCATTAATCCCAGAAGTGCAGTCAATAGAAAAGCTGAGTTTAAAAAAACCTACGTTGAAAAAGGGGCAACCATAGGAGCCAATGCTACGATTATTTGTGGGAATAGAATTGGTGCCTATGCTTTAATCGGTGCCGGAGCTGTAATTACCAAAACGGTATTGCCCTTTGCTCTAGTTGTTGGGAATCCGGCTAAACAAATAGGATGGGTTTCTGAACGTGGTTGTAAATTGTCTTTTGACAATGATGGTAAGGCGCAATGCCCAGAATCCGGAGATAGGTATATTTTAAGCAATAACCAGCTAGAGCGTCTTTGATTTTAGTATTAAGCTTACTGCTTATCACTTACTGCTTACTGCTTATCACTTACTGCTTACAGCCCCCAAAAAATCTAGCATACTTTTTGCATAGAAACATATGTGTTTAAAATCGAATATGATTAATTTTGCCGTCGTAGGATGTGGCCACATTGGAAAACGACATGCCGAAATGATTAGAATAAATCCAGCATGTCAATTAGTGGCACTTTGCGATATAAAGCCAAAGGAAGATTTGGCTATTGATATGTTTGATGTCCCCTTTTTTCACGAAATGGAACAGATGATAGTAGCGAATCCGAAGATTCATGTCATCTGTATTTGTACACCAAACGGTTTACATGCACAACAAGCTATCATGGCTCTACATCATCGTAAACACGTTGTTTGTGAAAAACCAATGGGGTTGACCAAGGCAGCTTGTGAAGCCGTTATTTATAAGGCGCTTAATGTCTCCAGACAGGTTTTTTGTGTCATGCAAAACCGATATTCGCCACCGGCAATTTGGTTGAAAAAAATTATGAAAGATGATTTGCTTGGGAAGATTTTTCAAGTACAAATCAATTGCTTTTGGAACAGGGATGATCGCTATTATTTTCCGAAAGGAAAAAAACACCCTTGGAAAGGTTCTAAAGCATTAGACGGAGGAACCTTGTTTACGCAATTTTCCCATTTTGTTGATATAATGTATTGGCTCTTTGGGGATATTACAAACATTACCGCAAGGGTAGCAGATTTTAAACATCAACACAGTACTGATTTTGAAGATTCCGGAATTGTACTGTTTGATTTCGTGAATGGAGGAATGGGCTGTATTAATTATTCTACTGCTGTCTGGGATAAAAATTTTGAAAGTAGCCTGACTATCATTGCTGAAAAAGGAACGGTTAAGGTGGGGGGGCAATATATGAATGATGTGGTTTATGCGCATATTGACGGATACGAAATGCCGGATTTACCTCCAGCCA
>JAHDGC010000159.1 GCA_020627865.1 Saprospiraceae bacterium
ATCCCGTGAAATATCCTCACCTTAAGGAATCTATCGAAGTACTAAGTCGTTGGAACAGGAGTTCAGATGTCAAGAATAAACAAGCTGCACTCGCTGTTTTATCTCTACAATATATTGTAAGTAAACTGTTGGAAAAAGGAAGGTTAGATAAGATGAATGTGCTACCAGAAGCTTTCTATGCCAAAAGTCTTGCCTATGCACAAAAGCATTTAAAAAAGCATTTTGGTAAACTTGAAATCGAACTTGGAGAAATGCAAAAACATGTAAGGGGAAAAGTGGAAAAACCCATTGGTGGGATGCCCGAAGTTTTGGCGACGATATACAGTGAAAAATATAAGAAGGGGAAAATGCAAAGTAAGCTAGGAGAAAGTTACATCCAATATATTGAATATACTCCGGAGGGGCTTGTCGTGAAAACCATCAACTGCTATGGTGCCTCGACCCATGAGGATTCTCCACATTACATGGATCAGATGGATTTGTATTTAAACCATGAAATGAAGGAAATGACTATGGATAGGGAGAAAGTTTTTCAGGAAGCAAAAAGGATTTATCACCCAGGAATAGCGGAGGATAATTTGGCAAAGCAATAAAATCGGCTGGTAGGCACAGGACATGCCCCGTGTCTACCAGCCTACCTTAATCATAATTTAAGACTGTGGTGGCAACGCACCTTTCTTTACCTTAGTATTTTTTTCCAACTTCAACTTTTGTGCTTCCTTGATATAGAGCTTATCAACTGTTTTAAGTTGTCCCAATTCTTGTAATTTCTTTACATTATTCAAGTATTTCTGCCGCTTGTCATCACTTTCCGGATCTTTCATCAAGTGATCCCTTGCCTTCGCCGCCTTGATTCTGGCCTTGGTCAATTTGGCCTCTTTATTTTCAGGGCTTTTAATCAAGACCTCCTCCACCATCTCTTCTGCTTCTTCATAATCTTTGACAAAGGTTTTTGCTTTCGCTTCCGCAACCATTAAACTTGCCGATTGCGCTTCCTGTGGTAGATGCTCTAAAACTGACTGTAACTCCTTTTTCGCTTCTTCATTGTTAGGGTTTTCCTCCAAGGTTTTCACCAGCGTTTCGATTTTTAGAAAGTCTCCCAGTAAGGTGATATTCTTAATCGTTGGCAATGCAATCATAATGATTGGAACCATAAAAAAACCTGCGTAAGAAAGTTTCAGTTTTTCGTTTTTCAATTGTATGAAAAAGCCAACGATCAGAGCCGCAAAAAGGATAGAGCCCAATGACAGTAATAGGATTTCCCACAATTGTAATTCTTGCATGTACTTTGCCATAATAAAAGAATTTTAAGAAAAAAATTTTAATGTTGTGAGGGGATTTTAACTCCTTTGCTTCATAAACAGGCAAAGTTTAATTCATATTGCACGAAACATATTAAATTATGACAAATTTAACATAAAAAGCAATCATAAATAGCTGAAAGTCAATAGTTATTAAAAATAAATCTATCCTTTTTGCAATCTTAAAAAAATTCACTTTTCCCAATAATGTGACAATCCAACATAACAAAAACCCTACGTAAAATTATTTCACCCATTTGCTGAAGGAAACAGCTTAGGTATTTTGACTATCCACAGCAATGAATTAGGCTATTCAAATTCAACCATATCTGCACGAGATAATCTTAAAAATACGTTAAGGTTTTACAAAAAAATACACGTTGTTCATAAAAACCGTAATATTACACCATCTTAAATAGTAAGACACGAACCTAATTATTTATTTTCTTATCAAGAAAGGTTGAGGGACTGGCCCGATGATACCTTAGCAACCCTCAGCATAAAACTGAGAAGGTGCTAATTCCTGCTCAAAGAGTAAGATAAGATGAAGAGATTATCCTTTTTCTTTTACACTCCTACCCTTTTCCATTCTTGATGTAAATCTCAAAAATAAACAGAATGGAATTTACCAACTTTGAAACCGTTGCTATTAGAACACAGCTCGCTCAAACAGCGCATCACGAACATGCTGCTCCCGTATTCCTAACCTCCAGCTTTACTTTTGATTCTGCGGAGGAAGGGGGACTCATTTTTCAAGGAAAAAAAGAAGGGAATTTGTACTCCAGATTTACAAACCCCAACAATGCAGAATTGGTAGAAAAACTCAAAACGATGGAGTTGGTCGAGGATGGCATCACGACAGCATCAGGTATGGCTGCTGTCTACACCGTATTGGCTTCCTTACTCAAAAGTGGCGATCACATTGTTGCTTGTAAATCCATTTTCGGGAACTCGAAGTATATTCTCAACAATATTTTGCCGAATATGGGCATTGACGTTACTTATGTGGCCATACACGATCAGGAAGCATGGGAACAGGCTGTCCAGAAAAATACCAAGCTCCTTTTTTTGGAGACACCTGCCAATCCTACCTTGGAAACCGCAGACATGACTTTTCTCGGTAAATTGTGTAAAGCACATGATATTATTTTTGCGGTAGACAATTGTTTTGCAACACCCTATTTACAGCAACCTAGAAAGTTTGGAGCAGACATTATTATCCATTCTGCAACAAAATATATTGATGGACAAGGTCGTGTGCTCGGAGGCGCTGTTCTAGGAGATCAACAATACATTTCCAAATGCTTTGATTTTGTCCGGAGAACGGGAGCGGCCTTATCCCCATTTAATGCTTGGGTTTTATCGAAAAGTTTGGAGACATTGGCTGTCAGAATGGATAGACATTGTAGTAATGCACAAAAATTGGCGGAGTTCCTAGAGCAACATCCAAACATTGATTTTGTCAATTATCCACACTTGAAAAGTAACCCAAAATATGATATTGCCAAAAAGCAAATGAGCCAAGGAGGCGGGCTTGTTGGTTGTCAGGTCAATGGAGGACAGGCAAGGGGAAGCAGGTTTCTGAATGCTTTAACATTACATTCCCTTACGGCAAATCTTGGAGATACTAGAAGCATTGCAACACATCCTGCTTCTACGACGCACTCTAAATTATCTTCAGAAGAACAGCTTGCCATTAATATTACGCCGGGTTATTTGCGGTTTTCGGTTGGCTTGGAGCATATAGATGATATTATTAGGGATATTGATACGGCTTTGCAGGTTTCATCAACATAATTGCATGGGGACAACAAGTACGGACATATTGCAATACTGCAAAGAATCAAAATATCGTCCACTCATCCAGGTTCTTTGCAAAAATCTTCGCCAGATTTTTTGCATCATCAATACCACGGTGAAGGGTACCTTCAAATTCAAAACCTTCCCTTCGCACTGCTTTGGTTAGACCGCAAGCCTTGTTGAGTTTCTTGATAACTTGGTATTGTCGCTTGAGGTTAATATGATTTTCGACCCAATCGTACTCTAAGTCATGAAGTTTGCAATCGTTGATGAGTTGTTTTTTATCATAATTCCCCCAACTGCAAAGCATGTATTCTTCATCATCCCAGATCCCAGACCAATCCAGAAAGTCTTCGATCACTTCTTTGAAATAACCGGCACTATTTACATCAGCTTGGCTAATGGAAGTCAGGTTGGTACAATAAGGAGAAAGGAAAGGATTCAAATAAGGTTTGACAAAGCGGCTAAAGACGCCCTCAACTTCCGCATAATCATTAATTCGATAAGCTCCAATTTCTATAATTTCTTGTTGTAAGCTTCGTGGATTATCGGGCCAGCATGTTGCTTCGAGATCAAATATGATATAGTTCACGATTCTCTATGTGTTTAGTAAGGCAAGTTAAGATAACAAATGTACATTTAATTAACTTTAAATTGCCCGAGTGATGCTGCGTGCTCCGCCACTCTTTCTCACAACTTACTTTTCGCAGCTTTGAACATAAGGAAAACAACTTATCTTACAATTTGCATCTTTATCCCTCTGCTTTCTCTATTTATTTCTAAAATCAAATATAGTGCTAATTTGTTATTATAAAAATAAGAACATACAGAGATTATAAGTTTTTTCCATCATTTTTGGAGATTAGGCTCCCTTTACGTTTCTATTGGAAAACGCCTTTTCAACAAAAAAATTGATGATTTTGTTATAAAAAATATAAAATTTCCAATTTTAAAGATGATTAGTCCTATCTGACACCAATATTCCAAACTTCCATCCCGTTGTTTCCATAATAATATCGTACCTTTGCAGCCTTAAATAAATATATGGAAAATTTTATGGAATTGGGGTTGTCAAAATCCCTCGTAAATACATTGACCGGACTTGGGTTCATCACCCCGACTCCTATCCAGGCTCAGGCGATTCCCAAGTTACTGGAAGATGAGCATGATTTGGTTGGGCTGGCGCAAACCGGAACAGGGAAAACAGCAGCCTTCGCGCTTCCGCTTATCGACCTTATTGATACCAATCTTAAGCATACCCAAGCCCTTATCCTTGCCCCAACTAGGGAACTTTGTTTGCAAATTACTGGAGAAATCAAGCAATTTGGCCAGCATATCAAGAAGTTGAAAATTGAACCTGTTTATGGTGGTGCTGACATTAAGACCCAAATAAAGGCTTGCCGTAAGGGAGTACAAATCATCGTGGCCACTCCGGGCAGGTTGATTGACATGATAAAAAGAAAAGTGGTTTCGTTAGAAGAGGTCGAGTATGTTGTATTGGATGAGGCAGATGAAATGCTCAACATGGGTTTCAAGGAGGAGATTGATAAAATACTGGAAAGTACGCCGGAAGAGAAACTAACTTGGCTGTTTTCTGCGACCATGCCTCCGCAGGTGCGTAAGATTTCCACAAACTATATGACGAACCCCGTAGAACTCAGTGTCAGGGGAAGCCAAATTTCCAATGTTGATATTGACCACCAATATGTTCGTGTATATCCTTCAGGGCGATATGATGTTTTAAAAAGATTTCTTGATTTTAATCCTGAAATTTTCGGCTTGATCTTTTGCCGGACAAAAAGGGAATGCAAAGCATTAGCCGATCAACTCACCCAAGAAGGTTATAATGCCGATGCCTTACATGGTGATTTGAATCAAAATCAACGAGATAGGGTTATGGCAAAATTCCGTTCTCGCCAACTGGATGTTTTGGTAGCTACGGATGTTGCGGCAAGGGGGATAGATGTGCAGGAAATTACGCATGTTTTCCATTTTAATATTCCAGATGATCTCGCATTTTACACGCATCGCAGTGGCCGAACTGGACGAGCAGGTCGCAAGGGAATATCTCTCGTACTGGCTCATCCTAATGATGTTTCTATCTTGAGAAGGTTGGAAAAAAGAATAAAGGTTGATTTTACGGAGGCTAAAATTCCGACGGGAGAACAAATTTGTAAGCAAAAAATTCTAGATTATATTCGCGGTATACGTAATGCACAGGTTAATGAGGAACTCGATGAGTACCTGCCAGAAATTTTGGAAGAATTAGAGGAGTTTAGCAAATTGGAAATTGTACAAAGGCTAGCTGCTTTAAGTATCGAAAAGTTTATTAAAAAATATAAAAATGCACCGGATCTTAATCCTGGGGTAAAAAGAAAGCGAAGTTCTTCCGTTAAAATGGTACGACTTTTTGTGAATGTCGGCATGATGGATGTAGACAACAAGGGACAGTTACTCAATTTCATCTGCAAATATGGTAGTATTTCAGGCCATAGTATCGGTAAGATTGATTTGCGAAAAACCCATAGTTATTTTGATGCCGAAGCGAATGTTGTAGATAAGCTTAAACAGAATTTTAAAAACCTTAGTATCGCAGGCCGAGAAGTGCGCTTGAATCGTGATGAACAAAAACCAAGCGAAAAATCTTCTTACAAGGGGAATTTCAAAAAGAGAGGACACAAAAAAAAGAAAAAGAAAAGAAACAGAGAGTGGTAGTGTCGTAATGCTTGCGGCCTTTCTCTAATTTTGGAGTCTTTCTTCAAATATTGATTTTATTTTCTAAATGATACTGAATATCAGAAAATCTTATTTATTTTAGCTGCTCATAAAATAATTCTGATATGCGGATGCTTACCCAACAACTTCTTACTACTGTATTGCTGATATGGTTCGTTTCTCAAATTACTTATGCCCAGAACGATACCATTCCAACCGATGTTATCAAACCGATTGAACAGAATCAGGATTTAATCGAGGATTATATTCAAGGGCTGGAATCCGATTCGGATTTTGATTTTAATACTGTTTTTGAAGGGTTGGAATATTTTCTCAAAAGGCCGCTGAATCTAAATAAAGTAACCCGCGAGGAGCTTCTGGATCTTATGTTGTTGGATGAAATTCAGATCACCAACTTAATCAACTACAGAAAAAAGGCTGGGGATTTAATCTCACTCCATGAGTTGCAAGCTATTCCAGGCTTTGATCTCGATAAGATCAAGCAAATTTTACCTTACGTGACGACCGGAGGGGATATTGATGATTTCAATGTTTCTATTCCGACTATGCTTTACAAGGGAAAAAATGAATTGTTCCTCCGTTATCGAACAACATTAGAGAAAGAAAAAGGAGAAATTCCATTAGAAGAAGGTCAGGAAGCCCAACGTTTCTTAGGTGATCCCCACAAACTTTATTTCAGATATAGGCACACTTATGATAATAAATTAAGCTACGGGATAACGGCCGAAAAGGATGAAGGGGAAGAGTTTTTTAAGGGCAGTAACAAACAGGGTTTTGATTTTTATTCTTTTCATATTGGTCTGAAAAACTACAACAAATTACTCAAGGATATTGTTATCGGAGATTTTGCCGCAAGCTTTGGTCAAGGGCTCATTATGTTTTCTGGATTTGGTGGCCGCAAGGGCAATGAGGTGATTAATATTAAACGAAGTGAAAGAACCTTAAGGCCTTATACTTCCGTAAATGAAGCTAGTTTTTTGCGCGGGGCTGGAGCTACCTTGGCCCTAAGCGACAACCTTGATGTTAGTTTATTTGCTTCTTATCGAGCAGTTGATGCCAACATTGTAGATATAGATACCTTAGAGCAGGAGGAGGACATAGAAAACTTGTTTTCCTCTTTCCAGTTGGACGGTTTTCATCGAACACCGAACGAAATTGCGGATGAGGCTTCCCTGAAACAAACTACACTTGGTGCACAAATAAAATACTACAGGGACAACTGGCACATTGCACTCAATGGCATTTATGACCAATTCGATCTCCCCATTTTCAGGAATCCGGCGGTTTACAATCAATTCTTTTTTATCGGAGACAAGATCAATAATGTGAGTTTAGATTATAGTTACATTTATAGAAACTTACATTTCTTCGGAGAAACCGCACGCTCTTCTAACTTTGGCTCCATCGCTTCCGTAAACGGATTGTTAATTGGATTAGATAGAAAGGTGGACATGGCCATTCTCTACAGGCATTTACCGGCAGACTATCAAGCCATGCGGCCGAGAGTTTTTGCAGAAACCAGTCAAGGCGCTAATGAATATGGCTTGTATCTGGGGCTTGATGTGCAGCCTAACAAGCACTGGCGGTTTGTCAGTTATTTTGATATGTTCCGGCATCCTTGGCTGCGGTATAATGCAGATGCACCTTCTCAAGGGTATGATGTTAGGAGTCGATTAACGTATAAGATCAAGCGGAAGTTAACCATGTACTTGCAAGCCAAATATGAAACGAAAACCGTAAATGCAAGAGATCCGGAAGGCGTTGCCGATGCTGATTTGCCGAAGTTAGATTATTTGGTTCCGGAAAAACTACTGAATGTTCGGTTTCATGTTGACAATAAATTGAGTAAAGCGCTTTCTTTGCGGACAAGATTCGATGCAGGTTTTTATCAGAATGGTGATTTGGAAAGACAAACGGGTTTTGGTATTTATCAGGATGTCGTTTTCAAGCCCATAAGCTTACCCTTCTCCCTCTCCGCTAGATATGCTATTTTTGATACGGATGGTTATGCCGTTCGTTTTTATTCTTACGAAAATGATTTAATAAACAGCTTTTCCGTTCCAGCTTACTACAATCAAGGGATGCGTTACTACCTGAATTTTCGTTACACCGGCATCCGCAATCTTTCCTTGGAATTCCGGATAGCAAGATTGAGGTTTTTAGACCAAGATACGATTGGTGGTGGCCTTAACGAGATTGATGCTCCGCATAGAACGGAGATTAAGGCGCAGGTAAAATATACGTTTAGTAATTACTAAAATCTACCCGCACATTATTTATTTCGATAAAGCATCAGGTGAATGACAAATGGTGCCGGTACGATGTACCCTGTCAGGCAGGCTTTTACTAGCTCCAGAGGAGCGGTACTGTTTGTAGTAATAATAACAAAAAGAGAAATGTAATGTGCAGAACACCGTCCATTATTTGAAGAGCCATTATTTCAATTTCCACAACAGATTTATGCCGGAAACGCCCGGCATAACCTGAATAGCTTTCCCCTTTTGAATTTTGTGCAAATGTGGAACAAACAAACCAACCAAAGCGCCAACGGTATATCCAGCCATGGCGTCTGTCGGGTAATGCTTCCCAGCCTTTACCCGCAAGTATCCTGTTATCACTGGCGCAATAATAGCGGTACTCCACACGAATGGTTTTAGTTTAGAATCTGGGAAATAATCCGAGAAAACTTTAGCTGCAAAAAAACAGTTTGTTGCCGTAACGGAAACATGCCCTGAAAAAAAAGAATACGAAGCCGATTTGGAAAATTTTTCATCTATGGGGACATTTTCATTATAAACAAATGGTCTTTTTCGTTTCGTTAGATTTTTAGTCAACCCCGTCAATCCATAGGTAATAAAAATGGTCTCGCCATAAAGCAAAGCTATTTTTTTGAAATCCGTCCTTATTTTTTTATGCCCCAACAGAAACATGCCTAACAAATGGCTTCCATAAAGAAATCCGTCGCTAAATTGCGCTGCTGTCCTAGAATAATTATGTGTTGCTCTTCTGTCAAAGGCATTGATATCAGCACGATTAAGGCTATTGATTTCGGATTCGCTTAGTATTGCTGTATTTTTATGTAAAATAGCACCGGCGGATATAGTCCCGATACCCAGCCCCCAATATGCCGCCTCTTCTATGCCGTTGAAATCATAGGGAGACTGTCCCAGCGTTATCAGAGGTAGTAAAACAAGCAGGATTACAATTGTATGGAACGTCATTGTTACAATTTCTAAATTCGGAGATGAAAAGTATTACCATTAATCATAAAGGTCAACACCATTCATATCAGTAGTCAATACCTCAGACATATAATCAAAAAACGGCCGGATACCTTTCCACGTTTTAATTACTTCTTTTACAAAACCAGGCTTGGTCACCTCATCATCAGAAAAACTCCGGAAGGCGTACAAGTTTTTATACCGCAACAAATCCAGTGCCGGATGATCTTTGGGAAAACCACGAGGAGCTGTTTTGAGTTGATCTCCCTTGAGGGTGCCGAAATATTTTTTGAAAGATGCCGCATTGATGATTTTTCGAAGTGGTTTATCATCTCTGGCAATTTTGTCCCGAATGAGTTTGAGGTCAGCAGAATTAGGGTTGTAAAAACCTCCCCCGATCACGGTTTCATCTCCAGGCTTAAATCTGAAAAAATAGCCCCCGCGCAGTTGGTTCGTTGGCCGCTTCAACCCACCCGAGAACCATGTTTTATAAGGTGTTTTATCTTTGGAGAATCTAGTATCCCGATAGATACGGTGCAAGCAACCTTTCGGGGTATTACCTTCCATATTGTCGATTTTTTCCATCTCGGAAATCATCTTTTCTGCGAAAGCAATGACAGAAGCATGCTCCTGCAGGTAGCGTTCCTTGTTCGCATTGAACCAATCCCTATTGTTATTTTCGGCAAGATCGCTTAAAAAGTTAAAAGTCGATATTGGGATATATGTCTGTGCCATTTTCTGGTTTTTATTGATGTTTAATTTTAGTATTTAAAGGGGAATTATGGGGAAGTCCCCCTTTAGGGATGGCAGGGTGAGCGAATGCAAAATTCCCCTTAATCATGCTTAATCTTAACCGTTTCCGTTGGAGCCTTCATCTGCAACCTCAAGGACAATTGTTCCAGCATTTTTGTAGCAATATCCTTAAAGGCCTCCTTACCCGGAGCATCATATTGCATACTCACCGGAAGGCCACTATCTCCTGCCTCCCGAATACCCTGTACGAGGGGGATTTGTCCTAATAAAACGGAGTTGGATTTTTGAGCAATCGTTTTTCCACCTCCTTCTCCAAAGATGAAATATTTGTGATCCGGCAATTCTGCAGGGGTAAACCAACTCATATTCTCGACAACACCCAAAATAGGAACATTAACAGAAGGCAACAAAAACATATTCATGGCCTTGATGGCATCCGCCACGGCTACATCTTGTGGAGTTGTAACGATAACAGCCCCTGTTACAGAAACGGTCTGCACCAATGTCAGCTGAATATCGCCTGTCCCCGGTGGCAAGTCAACAATCATTACATCAAGCTCTGGCCAGATGGTATCTTGAAAAAATTGCTTTATAATTGCTCCAAGTCTAGGGCCTCTCAATACAACAGCTTGTTCTGGCTCAATAATAAAACCTATGGACATGACGGGCATACCATTAAAGTCAAGCGGAACAATACGGGCTTTGCCATGCACATCCTGAACTTTAGGACGTTGCCCCTGAAGACCCAGCATTGTCGGAATGGAAGGACCGTATAAATCAGCGTCAATTAAGCCAACTTTCAGACCTTTCTGTTTCAAGGCAATAGCCAGATTAGTGGAAACAGTAGATTTTCCTACCCCGCCCTTCCCAGAGGCTACCGCGATGATATGTTTAATGTGCGAGGTTGCCTCTTGCTTTGAAGCCGCCGGTGTTCCAGAAATCATATGTATGTGTACCTGTGCATCAGGGAAAGCCTCATTTACCGCCTGGATGCAAGCAAAATTCAGGGAAGATTTTGTCGTTGCATCACCAGAGGGCACTTCTACACTAAATTGAATACTTTTCCCCTCTACAATAAGGTTTCTAACCCTACGCATCGCAATTATATCCTGTCCAGTTGCCGGATCCTTTACCTTTTCGAGGGCTTCGATGATTTGCTTTTTGTCTATTTCCAAAATGTATGTTATTTTTCCGTAAAGGTAAAAATTTTATTGGGTAAAAGCAGGTTTTATGTATGAGGATTTTTTTATTGACCCATAAGATATTTTTTTTTAAGAAAATTATAACTGAGTAAAATAATTTTAAAAAAATTATTTTTTATTATCGTTTAATGCTACATTTGCTTTAAAACCATACATAAATAAATCTTTTTAAAAGTGCCATTTACCTAAAATAAAACCTGATTTATTTTTTTTATGAAAAAAAGTGAATAAAATTCAAATTTAGGCATCAGTATTCTTAAACCATTAAGAAGTTAAGGTT
>JAHDGC010000160.1 GCA_020627865.1 Saprospiraceae bacterium
GAGGGTATTCGTTCTGATGATTTATAAAAGAAATTTGCTGTTGGCCTCAAAAAGTCCTCCCCCTCCCGAGGGATAGCGTCAACTTAAGGGAAATGTTTGAGATTAAGATGTAACCCGATCTTAAGTAGTAAAGATCTAAAGCCAAGAAAATACGTGTCCCCCCCGGGAGGGGGTTAGGGGGAGGGTTAATTATAAATTCATTTATTTTTAAACAATTACACGAAGTCCTCCCCCTAAATCCCTCTCCGAAGCCTGCCTGCTTGTCAGCACGACAGGCAGGGGGGACATCGCTCGTGCTTGGTATTTAGTGCTTAATAGCTTGAGATTATGATCTTTTTTATGGAATCCGCCTTAAATTGGCGACAAGCTTTAAAATAACCACTAGATTTAAAACAGAATATTTACATAAAATCCAAAACAGCCTAATTCATGCAAATAGCAACTACCCATAACAGGACAAAAAAAGCAAAACGCTATCCAGCATTGTTGCTCCCCGCTATTGCAGCATTGTTGTTGCTGGCTGCCTTTGCATTTATGAATAGAGGCGCTTCATCAGAGGAATATTTTTGCGATATGGAAAAAACGACCGATGGTGGAAATCGTTTCAAGGGTGGTTGGACAACATTCAGTAATGGCCAATCACAAACCGACCTTAAGGCATTTAGTGGGCAGTATGCTGCGAGATGTTCTCCTGCGGCGAAGTATGGCCCAGGCATTTCACTGGCAGGTGTTTCTTCTGGCGACATTGTCCAAGCCAGTGTTTGGCGACAGAGTGATGAAGGTATGGGCGCGATTGTTTTTCAGGGAGAATGGGGTAAATATTATTTGTCTGGCAACAAGGCAGACAAGGTGCAAAATGGTTGGGAGTTGGTGCGCCTTAAAGATACGATTCCGCTTGGCGTTCGCAATGGTAATTTAAAAGTTTATCCCTTGATTACCTCTCCTGAAGGAGCTGTTTATTTTGATGACATTAAAATCAAACACATCAAAAGTCGTACGGTCCAGCCTTGGAATGACAGCAGATATGATGCGCCGGAATTAACTTTACAACTGGAAGAAAACAGTTTAAATAAATTAAGGATCAAACGTTCTGAGGCATTTGCTACGGGCAATTTAATTACCGAGAAAAAAGATTTGGTACGGGCAAAATTAAAAGATGGCCAAAAAGAAGTGGATGTTAAAACCCGATTAAAAGGCGACTTACTGGATCACCTTCAAGGCAACAAATGGTCTTTTAGAATTCTCGCTGAAAAAGGACAAGCTTGGAATGGGATGCATAAATTTTCGGTGCATAACTCCGCCTCGCGTGCACATTTGCACGAATGGATTTTTCATCAATTGCTCGAAAGAGAAAATGTGTTGACGACACAATACGATTTTATCAAACTCAATTTGAATGATGAAACATTAGGCATTTATGCTTACGAAGAACATTTTGACACGCCACTTTTATTAAGACAAAAACGAGAGGCTGGCCCCATCATCCGTATCAATGAAGATGGGCTTTGGCAATATGCTTCCAAAGGCTTGGCCAACTATGTTCCTTGGTACGAAAGTGCCCACATCGAACCTTTCGACAGCAAGAATGTCATGAATAATGATGCCTTGAAACAACAATTCATACACGGTCAAAATTTATTGTATGATTTTGTGCAGGGCAATAATACACCGGAAGATATTTTCGATACGGAGTTGTTTGCCAAATCTATTGCCATCATGGATATTTGTATGGCTTGGCATGCTTTTGGCCCCGGCAACCAACGCTTTTATTACAACAGTGTAACCGGCAAACTAGAGCCTATAGGATATGACGGCTATACCGATGATGGTATCCGCTGGTATACACCGCCGCATATTTTTGGCGCCAATGTCAACAGTCGAGTTTCTGAAAAATTTTACTTTCGTGTCACGAGGCAGTACTTCCATCATTATCTTTTTAATGACTATGACTTCATGGAAAAATACCTTGGCTATCTCGAAGAATTCACCTCGGAAGAATACCTAGAAAAGTTTCTTTCTGAGAAGATCGATGACATTAAGAGTCGGGAAAAGTTTATACAACAAGAGTACCAGAGTTATACTTTTGACAAGGATGAAGTTTTCAAAAATGCTGTCGCCATTCGAAAAGTGTTATATCCTGCGCAACATGTCACCCTGAAAGCTTATCAAGGCGAAGGGGGAAATATAATTCTTGAAAATTATCATTTCCTACCCATAGAGATTCTTGGATTCGGAGATAAGACCATGACAATAAGGCCACCGAAAAGATTAATTACAGAATCCTATAACAAGGAACTTCCTACGAGGCGTTATACCGTTCCCGTAAATGGGAAGGCAAAGTTTATTTTTTGCAAAACGCTTGGTACATCAAAAGTGCAAAAACTTCCAATTTTCAAATGGCAAATTCCGGAAACGAAAATCAATGCCACAAAAGCAGACATTGCCCAACTACAAAACAGAGCTGGCATTCATATTACCAAAGACAGCACAATCTTGATAAAAAATGGTGTGCAAACTTTGGACAAAGATTTACTCATCCCAGCAGGGTATCAACTTCGGGTACTGGCTGGAACGGAGTTGCACCTTGCCGCAAATGTTTCCATCGTTTCTTACGGTGCTGTTTTTTTTGAGGGCACAAAAGATCGTCCGATAAAAGTTATTGCAGATCAGGGAGGCCAAGGCATTTTGGTGCTTAACACCAAAAAGAAATCTCAAATCTCAAACACGATATTTACAAACTTAAATAGTCGCAATAAAAATGGACAAATTACTAGTGGAGGCCTAACGTTTTACAAGACTGCATTTGCATGCCAAAATTGCACCTTCAAAGATACTCGCGCCAAAGATGCTTTGAGCATGATCCATACAGAATATCTTTTGCAAGATTGTACTTTCAATAATTCTAGTGGAGATGCCATTGATGCCAACAACAGTAAAGGACAAATCCGCAACACTAACATTACACAAACCGGAAAAGATGCTATAGAAATCACGGGTGGTTATGCAGAAGTGACCCATACAGATATTGAGCAAGCCTTTGGGTCATCGTTGAATGCCGGGCGTTCTGCCTTTGTCGAAATTACTGGACGCTATACCGCTACTAATTGTGAGCATGGGATAACGGCTTCTGATTTAGCCAATATTGTTGCGACTAAGGTTGATTTAAAATCTGTCAAGCAGGGTTTTGTGGCTTTTGAGAAGATGGCGGCTTATGGTTCTGCAAGTTTGAATATTAAGGATTATAGTGTGGAAGATGTGGGGCAGGTTCATGTGATAGATCATGAAGCGAATGTATTGTTGAAGAATAAGAAGGTTGATGTGAATTAATATGTCAATCGTAGAGACGCGATGCATCGCGTCTCTACGATTAACAACAAATAAAATACCAACTGATGCGTTACGAAAGAAAATACAGAATTGAAGATGCCAGCGAACGGGAAATTCTCGCCACCTTACGGCAAAATCCGGCTTGCTTCCAGAGTGCTTTTCCGGATAGGTATATTAACAGTATTTATCTGGATAATTTTTCCTTTGGGGCCTTGCAGGAAAACTTGGCAGGAATTTCTAAAAGGGCAAAGTTTCGCGTTCGTTGGTATGGCAAAAACATGATGGATGCTCAGAATCCGACCTTGGAAATTAAGATCAAAAATAATTTCAATAATCGGAAGGAGTTTCAAAAATTACCTTCGTTTCAACTGCATCGTAATTTTGATTGCACGGCTTTTTTGCAGGAACATATGGGGGAAAATTTGGGGGAGACACGACGCATCATGTCTTTACATCCGGTTTCTATTGTTCGGTATTTGAGGACGTATTTGGTATCGCAAGATAAGCGGGTTCGGGCGACGATTGATCGGGAGTTGCAGTATTATTTGTATCAAGGAAATATATTGTTGGCTAATCGACCAGTTCATGATCCGGGGATTATCCTTGAGGTGAAATATGAGGCAGGACATGATGATTATTGTAATGCGATTTTTCAGGCGATTCCTTTTCGGTTGACGAAGAATTCGAAATATGTCAGCAGTATAAATGCGTTTCATCTGTAGGGGCGAATCGCAATTCGCCCGTGCGTTATTCTTTCCTTATTATCTCCTGCGCCTTTTCATATAATTTTTTTTCAGATGGAGATATTTTTGCCAAGTGTTCTTTCGCTTGCTCCAGTTTGCCTTCTTTCAAAGCAGTCAAGGCAAGATACCAAATCGCATAATCTTTGAATCCGGGTGATTTTTTCAGAATATTTGTAAAAATGGAACGGGCTTCTCCTGTCTTATCAAGTTCTAACAGGCTGGCTCCGAGTGCCAGTTGCACCTTTGTATTTCCGGCATCCTTTTCGAGATAAGCACGCAGTTTATGTTCTGCTTCTCTATAATCTTTAGCAATATATGCACGTTCCGCTTCAGATGCTAAATCTGTACCAGCACTTCTTTCCACCAAAGAAAAATCAGGATGGTAAACATGTTGCTCATACAAAGATTCTTTTTGAAAAAGGAACCAAGCAAACACTAGTAATGCAACAGTCGCCGCCATAGCAAGCAGTTTCCTGACAAACTGATTTCTATAAATAGGAACAGGCTCCGGAGGAAAAAACTCCTTGTCCAATTCCGCAAAAATTCCATCTAACTTTTCCTTGCGCTTTTCCTTTTCCTGAAAAATAGTCATGCTTTTTCTAAATTGATATTCTTCTGCGAAAGCCTCATCGCTTTTCAAACGTTGCTGAAAGGTTCCCACTTCTTCGGAAGTTAACAGCCCTCCTAAATATCTTTCCATTAAATTATAATCTTCATCTGTCATATTCATGAATTTAAATCTTGATACAATTTTCGACAACGATCTATGCATGCATTTTTCCTCCGGTAAACAGTATTGGCATTTGTCATTTCTAGTTGCTTAGCGATTTCTGCTGTAGAAATTCCTTCTGATACCAAGCGAAGCAGCCGCTGACAAAGCGGACTCAATTGTGAAAAGGTAACCTTGAGTTTTTTCTGTCGGAGTGCCTCCTCTTCGATTCGTTCTATTTCCTGAATTTGGGATGTGTCTTCTTCTTCAAGTCGTTCTTTTTCCAATTTTCTTACCTCCTTCATTCTACGTTTTTTGCGAAGGCGGTCTATCCATTTGTATTTGCAAATCCCTAATAAGTATCCACCAATAGGATTTTGCAGTTTAAAATCAGGATCATGCGCCTTATTACAAAGTGTCTCCAAGACTTCCTGAAAAATATCTTTTGCATCTTCTACGGTACCACTATTATCGTAGACCCAACGCTTCATCTGTGGGGTAAATTTAACATACAGTTCTCTTATAACGGCAGCGTCTCCGTTTCGCAAGGCAATCAAGTATCGTTGGTCTTCCTGTTCTTTCATGGATACAAGTATACAAAAATTTCAATGTTTTTTTCGTTGGAGGGTAAGATTTTGATAAAGCTAACGACTGAAAGGGAGAAAGGCGAATTTATTGCCACTATTCTTTAAACCATTAAATTTAAATTATGAATAAAATTGCAACTACGCAAACCTTAAAAAAGGTATCCATCCTTTTGCAGAACTTAGCATTACAAAGCTTGCGTTTTTTTATTTTCATTATCTGTATTTTTTGCTTTCGAAATAATGCATCGGCACAAATGCCCAAATGGATAGTACCACCCTCGATGATTGATTTCAATGCCAATGGTACCATTGTTCCTCTTACTTTGCTCAATTCACCTCCGTCCTCTGCTGCTTCCAATGCTGCATTTGACAAAAATAGTAATTTGTTATTTTATGCTGCTCAGGGTAATTTATATGATGCATCGGGAGCCGTATTTGGCTCTCCTTATGGGTTAGGTTCTTATGCTGCTCAGGAAATATCCATAGTAAAAGTGCCTGACACTTGCAACAAGTATTATGTTATTTATTGTTCACCAGTTCCAACTGCAGGTTATGATTTAAGCTATGCATTGGTGGAAGTTTCTTCGACTAATGTTTGCAATATGATTAGCTATAATAATTTAGGCAATGTAGGATTTTATCAGCCTGGGTTAGCAATTTCAAAGATTAAACCGAATGGTACACGATCTGTCTATGTAGTTAGTACTGGGCAATTTATTATCTTTGATATACTAAATAATGGAATAATCCCACAGCAGACTTTCATTTTTGGAGGAAATATAGGGCATTATTCAGAAGCAGAATTGACATACACTACTAATAATATTAAGATTGCTTTTGGCACTAGAGAACAGTTAGCTACATCAAATATAGTTTATGAAATTGTTTTGGATTATAACAATAACTTTAACAGTCTTAATACTTATGTTATAAATGGAGCGACGGGGATTTATGGTGTTGAATATTATGATGATGGTATCATTGTATCTCATGATGGCACGACCAAAGGTATTACATTGATCGATACTTCTGGGGTTGTTACTACCTATGCAAATATTTCTGGGTCGAGTTCTTATGGAACGTCTATGATAGAAAAAGCAAACAATGATAAGTTTTATGTGCTGAATGGTGCCTCTTTAGCAATAATCAACCCAGTCACACAATCTATTGCCGCAATAGCTGCTATGAACATTAATCAATTTTATGGCTTTTACCTTCTTCCAGATCAGGTAGATAATGAAGATTATATTGCCGCAGAATATCAAGGTGATCTCTGGATGAGGGATAATCCATCAGATCAAGGGTTTGAACCCAACAATACAACCGCACATTTTTGGCAAAGTTCAGCGATAAAAATTAATGCCAGCAACTTGGGCGGACCTATCCTTCAAGGTCACAACCTTGTTGCTCATCAAAATCCACAATATGGTTCCAATAATTATGTCTATGTTGAATTGAGCAATAGAGGTTGCCGACCTATAGGAGCAGGAGATGAAGTTATAGTATATTTTTCTAAAGCCTCTACGGGTCTCAATTGGCCACAACATTGGATAAACTATTCGATTAACAGTGTGCTTTATGGTAATGAAATAGGTAGAGTTACTTTGTCCAATGATTTAAATCCTGGAGATCAAATAACGATTAAAATCCCTTGGAATAATGTTCCCAATCCTTCTAATTTTTCTACTGATCCCAACCATTTTTGTTTATTAGCAAGAATCGTTTCTCCAATTGATGATCCTATGTATATCCCTGAAGGTATTTCCGTTTTTACCAATACAAAAAACAACAATAACATCGTATGGAGAAATGTCAATGTCATAAATCAGTCTTCATACAATGGTGGTATCGTCGTTCGTCATACATCCCCAGATCCTAACCTCCTAACACTTGGGTTTAGCTTTGGGACTACTACTACACAAGAGTTCCTTGAGTTTGGCACCGTCACCATTACTCCTGAACCTGACTTACTAGCAAAATGGTTGCAAGGTGGGGGTGCAGCAGGAATGGATTTTGACACCAATGGCACTTTTACGCTCATTAATCAAACAGGATATTTACAAAACATGCATTTTGAGCCAGAAGAAGCATATTATCTTGATGTTACTTTTGAAATGAATTTTCCTTTCGACCCTGCTGTAATGGACTCTATTTATCTATTCGATGTTATTCAATATACGGGATCAGATTTGGAAGTTGTTGGGGGAGTCTCCTATGAAATAGAAGCATTTAATTTATATAACCCACCGCCTGAAATAGGAATACACAAAACGGCCATTGACGGTTCAGACATCCAATACGTCAACCCCGGCGGCATCGCCAATTTTGAAATTACCATAATTAATGAAGGGCAAACCAATTCGGGCGAGTTGCTTATTGATGACCCATTGTCCCCCAACTGTAACAACACAATTACAAGTCTTACATCTGGAGAATCCTTTACGTATACTTGCAGTTCGGAGCCTGTTTATAGCAACTTCACCAATACCGTATTTTGCTACGACCAAGCAGGGGTACTTTATGCCTCGGATGATTCTGAGGTCATCCTTACCCAACCCGCAATTACTATTGAGATAATCGCCTCAAACGGTTCTGATATTCAATATGTCAATCCTGGAGGAACCGCAGAGTTTTTAGTTACTATAAACAACGTAGGCAATGTTGAACTTGAGCATATTAATGTGACCGATTTTCTATCGCCTTCCTGTGCTATGCAAATTCCAGTGCTTTGGCCCGGAGAAGCATTCTCATATATTTGTAGCTTTGATAATCTTTTTGTAAGCTTTGTGAATGAGGTATTCGTAACTGCAACACCACTCGGAGGAGGAGAATCTGTTGATGCTGTGGATGACACCGAGGTTATTCTGACCCAACCCGGAATTGCTATTGAAGTAAATGCTCCTGACGGCTCAGATACTCAATATGTCAATTCAGGAGAGGCTGCAGAGTTTGCGATTATCGTAATAAATACAGGCGATGTTAATCTTGAGAACGTGGCTATCAGCGATCCTTTTGGCTTCGACTGTACTGTTGATATTGGTAACTTACCCATAGGAAATATTTTTGTGCACGTTTGCAGTTCCGATTTGCTTGAGGAAGACTTTATTTATACAATAGACGCTTACGCGCAACCTGTTGGCGGAGGCGATCCTGTTTCGGCATCAGACGACTCGCAAGTTATCCTCACTCCGGAACCGCCTTGCCCTGACACCCTGTACCTATCCGGTCAAATTCCAAGCGGCCTTCATATTTCTAATACGAATATTACATCCAATGGCACAATTGATTCTGGTCAAGTTGTGGCGTTTTCGGCTGGTTCCGATATCCTTCTGGATAGCGGTTTCGAGGCACAATCCAATACTGATTTTCACGCTCGGATTGAAGGTTGTTCGGCTTCATCGGATGGACTAAGGACAGATGGAAATTCTAGTAAAAGTCATTCGACTATAGCACGGGCTAAAGATAAGAAATTTAGAATAATATTTAATAACAACATAATTACAAAAATTGAAATACTGGACATTGACGGAGATAAAGTAAAGCATTGCCAAACCGAAAACCTTACTGACATAGAACTGGATTTATCCGATTTTCCTGAAGGCATTTATCTCATTCGTTTTACGGATATTAATGGAAAACTCATCATGAACAAGATTAAAATATAAAGCTACCATACTGGTTCTGTCATGCTGTTTCCCTTAGATTCATAAAAGAGAAGCTGCTTTCAGAACCAGTTTTTTCTATCGTTTACATTTACTAACTTTGAGCAATACTCATTCAAATTAAACCTAATCATGAAAATAACGAAAAACATATTTACTGTTCTATTCTTTTTATATTATTTTACAACAATAAACGCACAATTACTTCCCGTTGAATTTTCTTTTGATAGCGACTTAGATGGCTGGACTTCTAGCACGCTATCGAATATAGCACATTGGGAATGGCAACCTGATGGTAAAGCCGATTTGGGATTAGACTGGAATGACAGGAGTGCCATCCAATCTGTATCTGGAGGAGGAGCTGTGGTTTTTGATGCTGATGGCAATATAGCCAGCGGCAATGATGATGGAACAGGTTTCTACGATGTCGCCTTGACGTCTCCGAGCTTGGATTTATCCGCTTACACCTCAGCTTATTTATCCTTTCATCAATATTTTAGAAAATCAGATTTAGGAGGAGAAACAACAAACGGCTTTGTTGAAATCAGTACCGATGATGGTATCAACTGGACAAATATATATGATACGGCGTCTATTCCACAGGGATTTGAAACCTCAGCGGCTGACCGTCAGATCATCGACATAAGTAGCTATACTGGAAATACTTCTGTACAAATTCGGTTTCGTTTTGTGGGGAGCAACTATTTCTCGATAATGGATGATATTGACATCGATGAAGACTATCCCTATCCGGTAACATTGCCGGCTTATGTCGGGGATACTTTGACGAGCTTCGGTTATCCTTGGCACCCTGACAAACCCGTAGATGCCTCGCCTTATGTTCTCAACCAGGTTGTGGTACAATTTGCAGATGGGGTATCAGCGGTAACCAAAGCAGCAATCAGAGACACGCTGGGAGCCATAAAAATTGATTCTTGTGTTTGTGATAAACTTGAATTATGGGAATTCATAGACAGTATGATTGTACCAAATTCTATGTTTCCCAATGGCGGAACAATTGGTATTCATGAAAAAGTAAAAGGAGCAAAAACCAAAACAGAAATTGATGGCATTGATTTGAATCGATATAATTACAACGAACTCGTTCAACACCCTATGCTACCAGAATTTCCACTCCTTTCTATTCCTTCCAATATTCCGATTTCACCAAGTAATATTCCAACCATAGCTATTCTAGATACTGGTGTCGATTACAATCATGAAAACCTGACGAACTATATCCATAGGTCTACAGAAACTTTAAACCAAACAGACAGTGACTCAAATTTTCTTATTGATGATCCGATAGGCTGGAATTTTGTACATAACAATAACAACCCTTTTGACGACCACAGCCACGGCACATCTGTTGCGGGAATCATTGCACAGCAGGTTTCACAAAATAATCCGAATTGTAATTTTAGAATAAGGCCCTACAAAACACATGATAACAATGGTTTCTCTACAGTGTTCCAAGTTACTTGTGGCACGTATCAGGCTATTAAAGATGATGTTTCTGTAATGAATGATAGTTGGGGCTTTTATGGTGACTCTTATCCAATGCTTTGGATACAGCTCAAGCAAATAATATTCTAATCATTACAGCATCTGGAAACGACTCCATTTATTTAGATACTTTACAACAATATCCTGCCTGCTACAATCTTAACAATATAATTACAGTTGGCGCTCAAGACACTGTAGCAGAAACAAGCAGCACACCATATACGCATTCTGATTTTTCAAATTATAGCCCACAATTCGTAGATATTATCGCCCCTGGAAAAAATATTACGAGTACCGTTCCCAACAATGCTATGGATAAAAAAACCGGCACTTCGATGGCAGCACCAGCCGTGGCCGCCGCTGCTATAAATCTTAAATACCTAGGCGTTAATAATTACAGCCAAATAAAGAATTGCATTTTTAGTCATGCAATCCTGCAATCCAATATGGCCAATCAAGTAGACTCGGGACGAATACTAAACTGGGGAACGGGATGCATTCCGATTACTATATTTTCTTCTGTTCAATATTTACAGAGTAACGCTACCATACTAACCAATGCCAAGATTCATTTTAGCTCAGGGAATGTAATCTCCTTATCACCGGGTTTCGAGGTAAAGCTGGGTGCCGAGTTCAAGGCCACCATGAATGGTTGTATAAACGGTAATTAAAAATAAAATCGTAAATTAGGGGTAGATTTTTGTCTTATAAAGTTGTTTTAGAGCAGAAAACTACGATTATGATAAAATTTT
>JAHDGC010000161.1 GCA_020627865.1 Saprospiraceae bacterium
AACGATTGCGACACCAGCTATGTTTTGACACTTGAAATGTATGATACCGTCAGGTATCATCTTCCTGAAATGATGGACGCATTTTCCGGCGAGCCTTTCGTATTACCACTAGTTCATAACGATCTTAATTTGGAATACAACTGGCAGCCAGCAGAATACTTAAGTTGTAACAATTGTAAAAATCCTACGGCTGTTCTTTCCAACTCGCAAAGCATAACTGTAACAATTATCAATGAAGGCGGTTGTATCCAGGAAGCCAGTATTTTCGTCAATATCACAGAAAAAGACAAAATTTACATACCGAATATCTTTAGCCCGAATGGAGATCAACAGAATGATTACTTCAATGTTTTTAACAATAAGGGAGAAGCCGAAATCCTTGAAATGGAAATTTTTAACCGCTGGGGTGGCGTAGTTTATATTGGAAGAAATATTCCGACAAACAACCAGTCCTCTGGGTGGGATGGAATGTACAACGGGAAGCCAGTCCAATCGGGTATTTATGTATATAAAATCACTTTACGCTTGCCGGAGGGGTCAGTGGTTGTCGAAAAAGGAGATATTGCTGTGCTACGATGAATCTGCGACAGAATCATTACCGCCGTAGTAAGCAGGAGTTGTCAGGTATGGCACTGGACAAGTTTTTATTGAAAAGGCATCTCCGAAACCATCCAACTGAACGACAATTTTCCCATCCACAATACTCAAAACACCCGATTCACCACCGTCCACGGCTGCATCCTGTTTAAATCCAGCGTAAAAGTAATCCTTTTGCCAAAAGAATTGCTGTTTTCTGCCGACCTGATCGTACTAGAATTAATGAATGGAAAATACACCCCGAACGTACCGTTAAAATACTCCAAGGCCAGTCCACCGCTATACAATACGGCCTTATTGATGCTATCTGTGTCCCCTTTGAAATAGCCTACATCAAAGTAGGGTTTTATCGGCAACCAGCGCGGTAAATTCATCGGCAAATCGGCTTTCAGGTTTAAGGCTAAAATGTAATGGTTGCTTTTCCCTATTGAGTTCGAGGTGCTGTTTATCGGAATTTTCATCGCCCCTTGTTCCAAGGCAATTTGCTTTGACCAAAAATCATCTTGCTGGTTCCTACCAAAATAATAATCATTATATTCATAATCGTTGTTACCATAAGTATACAAGGACAAACCCGATCTGGGCACATTCATACTTTCTCTATCCCAAACACTGTTTTGCAAAAAGAAACCACCGTACACTCTTGCGGTAATATTCTTTTTAGATTTATAGGTAAAATTTGTCGTAAATTCCGTTGTTAGTTTCAAGTAATTTTGAGACTCGTTAAACCAATTGTAAGTTTGTTGTTCCAAACTCGCTCTATAGCTAAAAGGATGCAAGGCTCGCCTGTTTTCACCCTCGTAGTTGAGTTGAAAAATGAGTGGCTTTTCGTAAGTTTTGCCATCATCACCAGATCTGGCTTCGAAGAGGCTAATCATTCTAAGCTCCAAATGATGTTCCAAGGTACTCGTCGGCTTTTTAGCAAAGATAAAATCTAGATACGGCGTTATCCTGTTATAATCCAAGTGGTATCCATAAAATTCGTCACTACTTTGATTAAACCGGCGGAAGCCCAAACCAACCGTAACTTGCCGAAAAGTTTTTTGCTGAGGGAAAAAGTTATATTTTACGACACCTGTTCCGACTAAAGATTTGGATACCGGCGCGAACATGGGAGCCACCATAAACTGAAACGGTTGCGCCAACAGCGTACTGTTATACAACGCCGCTCCAATCATAATCTTATCATAATGATTCCAACCCAAAGCAGGTGTCCAGTAAAGCGTGGTTCTTTTATCATCTTCTATACCGGAAAGGAATTTTAATCGTAATGGCTCCACCCTTTTTAGCAAACCCTTTGGTTTGATGTGGTTATTTTTCCGATCAATATCCAAGCTGTATCGTTGCGGATCAATGACAATTTCATCATAATCTCCTCTCGGAAAATCCAAGGTTTGCTCTCCCTCAAATCCGTCATACCATTTTGTATTGACAACCGTCATATCCTTGATACCAGACAAGGTCACTGGCCCAGCAATGTCTCCCTTGTTCTTTACCGTAACTTTATAATTTTCGCCCTCTTCTAACTTTTGAATTCCATAGTTCAGCTTCTTGTTGGAACCAATAAAACCATCAAAAAACCAATCTAGGTTTTTACTACTGTGTTTTTCAAAATGGCTCCGAAAATCTTTCGGGGAAGGATGCTTGAATTTCCATTTTTCATAAAAACTTTGCATGATGGCATCGAACTTTTCCGTGCCGAGATAATGCTGCAAGTAGCGAAAAAATTCAGCCGGTTTTTCATAGGCTCCAATACCATAATTAATTTCCGTATTAAATTGGTTAGAATGGATAGCTGGTGCCTGATCTACATTTTTTCGAGCAATATACAGGTAACCGATTTCCATAATACCCATATCTGTATCTCCCGCAATGATTTCGGGTAAATATTGTTGTCCAATATTGTCCGGATAAAATTCTCTAGTATAACGATGGTCATAATAAGAATTAATGCCCTCATCCATCCATGCATGATCCCGTTCATTGAAAGCCAGAATACCATAAAACCAATTGTGCCCCACCTCGTGCGTGATGACCTCATCTAATGCTTGCGCATCGCCCATCGCCCCAATAACGGTAATCATCGGATACTCCATACCGCCACCTGCACTCAAGGCACTTTGCACGGCTGTTGCCTGCGGATAAGGATATTCCCCCACTTTTTCGGAATAAAACTTCAAGGAGCGATCTACGTAAAAATTTCCTTTTTTCCAAAGTTCTCCTTCCTGATTGGTAAAGAAAGCCCAAGTATCCACTTCCTTCCCAGAAGCTAAAGTCACTTTATTTTTTTGTACATAAAAACGCTTATCCGCAAACCATGCAAAATCGTGCACATCTTGTGCAATATAACGAATGGTTTTCATTTTTCCACTAGACGGTGGAAAGCTATAATCTTGGGGAATTGCTTTTTTTAACAATTCATCCGATTCGTGTATTTTTTGTTGTAAAAATGCTTTTTCGCTTTCTGTTTGCAAGACACCCGTTGCTGCAACGACATAATTTTCCGGCAAGGTAATGCTCACCTCATAGGAACCAAACTCGGAATAAAACTCCCCCATATCTAAGTAAGGCATTGGGTGCCAACCCTCAGAATCGTAAACAGCAGGCTTAGGGAACCACTGCGTCATCTGGTAAGATTCTCCGACATGACCTAGCCGCGAATAGGAAGCTGGAATCTTGAGCGTAAAGGGAGATTTGATGTCAATTTTTCCCCCAGGTTGTAATGCTGTTCCCAATTTCAAGATGGCAATATCTGGATTTTCGGGATCGTAGTCCCAAGAGGAAGTTCCTTCTGAAACGGTAAAATTAAGGTTAGAAAAGTTGCCTAAAGTTTCCGGTTTCGCAAAATAAAACTTGGTGCTATTCGTGCGCAATTTCTGTTTGGCGAAAGCCGTATTTCTATCCTTGTAAGCATTGGCCCACAGGTGTAAATAAATCTTATCTAGTGCATCAGGAGAGTTGTTAATATATTCTATTTCAATGTCTCCTGTAAGGATATGATTGGCATCATCCAGCGTACAGTTGATCTTGGTATTAACTTCTTGCTGGAAATAGTTTTGCTGTGCCATTGCCGGAACCATCAATAATCCAGCAAGTATTTGGAGGAATAGTCTTTTCATGTTTGATTAAACGTTGGAAAAAGGGAATTGTTGGGTTGTATGAAGTGATTAAGTTCTAAGTATTTTTTCCATCTTTTTTCCCTTGGCTAACTCATCTACCAATTTATCTAAATATCTTGCCTGTTTTGTTAATGGCGTTTCTATTTCTTCTATACGATAACCACAAATTACACCTTTAATCAGATGTGCTTTGGGATTGAGTTTTGCCCGCTTGAAAAACTCCTCAAATGTAACTTTTTCTTCACACAACTCCTCTAATTTTTTAGCATCAAATTCCGTCAACCATGCTATGACTTGGTGTAACTCTTCCTTCGTTCTCCCCTTTTTTTCAACTTTGGTAATATAATGGGGATAAACAGATGCAAAGGTCATTTTTGCTATTTGCTGATCGTGTTTCGGTGTTGTTGTACTCATATTAATTAACTTTTTTAAGATTTTTTTTAATTCCTCCTACTGCTCAATCTCCAACTCCGCCTCATCATCCATAATAAACTCTGCACCCTGTTTTACATCAAAAGTATAACCATATCCAATTTCTCCTTTTCTTAACACAACCGTATAAGCAGAATCAACAACAACATGATTACATCTGTTCGGAAAATGACACAAACTCCAATAGGCCGTATTGTCATACCAATTTCCATAAGCAGGGCCAATCCAAGCGTTGGTCAACTTTTCATCAACGGTGCCATCACCATTATTGTCAATACCATCACAAACTTCTTCTTGTACACAACACAGTGTAGGGTTGGTATCCGTAACGGGTGCTCCTGACGGAAAATATAAATCAATGATGCCTTGTAATGTTGTTTCAATCGCATCCTTTTCGGCTTCATTATAGCTTAAGGATTTCAGGTAAAACCATCCGACACCAAAATTAGGATTGGCATTTGGTCCATTGCTCAACAAATCTGGATAAATGGATAAGGCATAATTATGAAACGCCGTGCTGTCCGCCGGCAACAAAGTTTTATATTCTTGAAGCCTGTTATAAAGTGTTAGAGAAGCAGGTAAATCATTAGCCAATATTTGATCCGCTAACATCACTGGATCATCTGCAATGATACCAAAGAAATGAAACAAAGGCCGGAGGTCTGCTCCCGCCGCAATGGACATTCTCAACATTCTGCTGTCCGTATCTTGATTGTTGATGCCGTGATCTATTCCATTTTCAAAATCAATATTTTCTTGTAACCAAAAATTTCGCAAAGCACACCAATCGTATAAACTTACGATTTCGGTATAATGACCATATCCTCGATGTTGATAACGTACTTCATTCGTCGTATTGTTGGCAATAATTCTTTCGCCTCCAAAAGTATTGGAGACCATCCGGTGGATAGCTGTACCATTGATGTCAAAAGTATGTGGCACGAAGCTCCCCTGATGTGCTAGATTTAAGTCTTCTCCCAAGCCATAATTCAAGCCCATGACATATAAAAAGTTGACCAGCGCTTCTGGTTCTCCATTAAACTTTGAAATTCTAATCGCATGACCGAATTCATGATACAGGACATGATATTTTGAACTTGGCCCATCAATAAACTGTGGATTTCCGGGGACATTAGAGAACGTTATGGGCGAATTCGACATGGGGTAACCAATCGAATATGCCCCACCTCTTATAATGACATCATTAATTAAATAAAAATCATGTTTGTCGGCGGTCACTGGCCTTCCCAAAATATAGTTTATCGCCTTGATGCTGCTATCCCAATCTACTAAGGTTTGCCTCAAATCATAGGCACCCGGCACAATGTTATGCTTGGGAATCGTATACATCACATTATCCGTTTCGAATACGGCCCAAGGAGCGGCCTTGTTTAATTCGGCAGCAAAATCCGGTGTTTCGTAAAATGATTTTATAGAAAAAAATGGTGCTTCAACGATATTGTTGGCCGTGATATTTACAATGCCTTCATCGGCTCCGAAAGGCACTAAGATTCCAATGGCACCACCAAAGGGATTGAAGATCGTAACCGTAGTCGCATCAATAGGGAATTTCTTGGTAATTCGATCCAGTCTTCTGATTGTTGGCTTATTCCCCAAATCCCATTCGTGCACTCCAACCCTGATATAGTAGCCCTTGTTTACGATATCCGCCGGAACCGTAATAGTAGCAATACTGCCCGGAGCAAGGTAAAATCCTGTTGGCCGGAAAGCATGTTCCTCCCCATCGCCATTAATACCATAACTAGGATTAATGCCCCAAGGGTCTGCAAAGTCTGCCCTTATGTCTACCGAATAAGCCATACTGGAATCAACAGGTGCTGCAATATCGCCAGGGAAAGCCACGCAAGATTCGAATTTTCTATTGTGGATAAAATGAGGATGAGATGCCAAGATATCAGAGGTAAACATGTAATCAAATATCGCTTGTTGTAAGGCGATCATTGCTCGTTCCAGTTCCCGCCCCGGATCTTGTAACGGATCTCTCGGAAATCCACCTACGGTATTTGATGTAGTAAATAGCGGTCCGATTTGCGTATCAAAATCATTCATGACTTCCAAAGCCTTTTCCATTAAAGCTTCACTCTTGGTCAAATTTTCTGCATAGATATAAATTACATTTTTCATCTGATCCAGTTCCGCTGCGCTAAATACTTGGACACCATTGATATGATCCTGTAAATCACAAAAAGTGGTCATGAGTAAAGTACTATCAAAAGGTACGGGTTTTACCCAAACCCTATGTATCGTGCTGTGTTCATCTAGAATATTAGTGCCATCATCATTTTTAGAATTATCAACATGCCAACGATCGCCTGTTCCTATATCCCAACGGTTGTTCGCAAACCGCAAGAAAGGGCCACCCGTAAATGTATTGTCTCCCTTACTAGCTGAATTGGTACTGGAAGCATTGGCAGGCAAATTAGCCGTATGATCCGGTCTTGGTACAAATTTATAGGCAATTTCTGGTATAAATGTCCCAGCAGTATCCGCCTGGAATGTTCCCAGCACAGGGCTTTCAAAATGTATCTTACGAGGATGATGATCCGTTTCTGCTTCCCACCTTAGCCATAGCTCATCATCCGGAATGCTCGCGGCAAATGTTTGGGAGCCGTGTCCCCATCGGGTTAAATCTGAACTGAGATCTGTCCCCATAGGGCTATTGTCAAATATGGGCAAGTCGTTCCCGGCAGAGATCGCATTTGTCCCAGGATCTGTTCCCCCTTGATGATGATATTGTAACCATAATAACCATCCATCTTCATCTACATATCCTTGAAAACTACCATTGCCAAAATCAAAGGTGTGAACACCTTCCGTTTGGTTTTGCACATCTGTAAGACTGGTGAATTGACCGAAGGTTAAGATTGGAAAAGAAATTAAAAGAATGGAAATCGTAAAGGAGCTTAATCGGGGCATCATTGGTATTGGTTTTAGTGATTTGTATAGAAACAGTATATGCATCAGACCGCTTCGCTGACAGATGTCAGATAATGAGCCTAGGCGAATGGTCTACTTTCAAAAATCAAAGAATCCTTTTTCAAATTTAACTCCTACCGCACCACCGCAGACCGCTTCTGCTCCCAAGCCCAAGCCGTCCGCATAATATCATCAATAGATTTCTCCGGGTCCCAACCTAATTGATCCGCCGCCTTTTTGTAATTCGCATAAATCGAAACCACATCACCTGCACGACGAGGCCCTAATTCATAATTCAGCTTCAAGCCACTTACTTTTTCAAAAGCATGAATAGCTTCTAGCACCGTTACGCCCTCCCCGATTCCGAGATTATAAACCTCGCAATTTTCATTATTCTTATTGCCCATAAGATACTGCAATGCCTTCGTATGCGCATTCGCAATATCCATGACGTGAATATAATCCCGAATACAACTGCCATCACGCGTATCATAATCGGTACCGAAGACTACTGTTTTTTCTCGGTGTCCTACAGCCGTTTCGGTGATTACAGGAACAAGGTTCGTAGACTTATTTGTTGAAGATTCTCCAATCAGCGCACTTTCATGCGCTCCGGCAGGATTAAAGTAACGCAACAGGATAGATTGAACGGCGGGATTTACCTTAGAAAAATCTTGGATAATCATTTCGCCAATTTGCTTGGTCGCTGCATAGGGGCTTTCTGCAGGCTCCATTGGTGTATCTTCCGTTACCGGTAAAACATTGGTATTGCCATAAACGGAGCAGGAAGAAGAAAAGATAAAATGCTTCACGCCAAACGTCTTCATACAATCTAGTATATTCAATAAGCTGTTCAGATTATTGTTATAATACCAAAGCGGCTTGTTGACAGATTCGCCTACCCTTTTCAATGCTGCAAAATGGATCACCCCTGATATATCCGGATGTTCCTCAAAGATTTTTTGAGTGCCTTCCTTATCGCAAAGATCAAGGGTGTAATGGCTGATGCTTTTTCCAGTAATAGCCTTAATGCCTTCCAATGGTTTTAAATCCGAATTCACCAAGCTATCCACACAGACCACTTCAAAACCATGATCTATGAGGTCAACAATAGTATGACTGCCAATATAGCCACAGCCTCCGGTTACCAGTACTTTGTTCATAAGTTGTTATGCGTTAAAGTGTAAACTATGTAAGTTATCCTGCCAGAAAGTTCAACATCATAAGGGTTTGTCATTTACGACTTACACCTTAATTTTGCAACAAAAATAACTCAAATCGTTAGAATATTGTAACTTTGTGGCACTTATCCATAATATTATTTAAAATATTAATTTAAACGTATACAAAAAGAATAGATTCAATTTTATGAAAAATACAGTAGATGTTTCTGTTGATTTAAAAGCCCTTGCCCTTCAAATCCTGCCAATTGCTAGGGAAGCAGGCAAGGCCATACTTGAAATTTATCATTCTGATGATTTTGGTGTAGAAACCAAATCGGATGAAAGTCCACTGACCAAAGCAGATCAAAAAGCGAACGATATTATTTGTAAAGCTTTAGAAGCTTTGGATACCAAGTTCCCGATTATCTCGGAAGAAAACAAGAGCATTCCGTATGAGGAACGCAGCAAATTTGATAGTTTTTGGCTCGTTGATCCACTGGATGGCACCAAAGAATTTATCAAACGCAATGGGGAATTCACCGTTAACATAGCCTTGATTCACCAACAACATTCCGTACTCGGTGTTGTATACGCTCCGGAATTGGATGAAATGTACTGGGCCGCAAAGGGAGAAGGTTCTTTTTTGGTTACAAAAGATGGAGATACACGCCTTTCGGCCAATCATTTTACCCGGAAGGATAAGGGCTTAAATGTAGTTTGCTCCCGTTCTCATATGAATGATGATACCAAGAATTATCTGGCAGATCTCAACGAACCGGAGCTGGTTCCCAAGGGCAGTTCCCTCAAATTTTTGATTATTGCTAGGGGAAATGCAGACATTTATCCGCGCATGGGGCCAACAATGGAATGGGACACGGGTGCCGCGCACATTGTGCTAGAAGAAGCTGGTGGCTCCGTGATCAACCATGAAACAGGGAAGACGCTTTTATATAATAAGGAATCTTTGCTCAATCCGTATTTTGTGGCGGCTGGAAATGAGCAGCTTGGATCATAATGGGTTCCGTTTACTTTAGGTTTACTAAACTTTGGATTTAGTAAACCTAAAGTCTATAAACAAGATGGCCAAAAAAATACATTACATATCGGGATTGGTTATTTCAATTTTTATTGGATTACACTTATGTAATCATTTCATAGGTATTTTAGGGGCAGAAGCGCATATCGCTTTCATGGATAGCCTGAGACTAATCTATAGAAATGTAGTTTTTGAAACCATACTTTTATTTGCTATAAGTATTCAAGTAATTTCTGGATTGAAATTATTCCTTTCAAAACGAAAAGCAGCAAATGGCTTTTATGGCAAATTGCAAATTTGGACAGGTTTATATTTAGCTTTCTTTTTGACCATACATATTGGAGCGGTATTAACGGGAAGGTGTATCTTAAATCTAGATACAAATTTCTATTTTGGAGTTGCAGGTCTAAATACCTTCCCCTTAAACCTATTTTTTGTTCCTTATTATGGATTTGCAATTATTTCGTTCTTTGGACACGTTGCCTCAATTCACTCCTACAAAATGAAAAAAGAATGCTTCGGTTTTACAGTTAAACAGCAATCAAGGTTTATTTTAGCTATAGGAATTATTGTAGCAATAATAACACTATATGGATTAACAAATGGATTTTCAGGAGTTGAAATACCCGAAGAATATCATATCATAATTGGAAAATAAAGAGGAATGCAAGACAATGTGTATGATGCCTAAGAACCTGCCTTAAAACTCATCGCTATGGAAAAACTCACCGTCATCATCCCCTGCAATACTGAAGCGGATAACATTGTTGCTGCCTTGGAATCCGTAAAATGGGCAGATGAACTTATCGTTGTCGATTCTTTTAGTGAAGATAACACGCCGGAACTGGCTCGTCAATACACAGATAAGGTTTGGCAAAGAGCATACAAAGGCCCCGCCGATCAGAAGAACTGGGCCATTCCGCAAGCCTCGCACCAGTGGGTCTTGCTCATGGATGCCGATGAGCGGATAACGCCTGCCCTTCGGGAAGAAATTTGCACTATCCTGGCGAATTCCCCTTCATATGATGCGTATTGGATTCCCAGACAAAGTTATTTTATGGGGCAAAAAGTAAGGTATAGTGGTTGGCAAGGGGATAAGGTTGTCCGATTAATTGACCGAGATAAATGCCGTTATGATGCCAAGCAGGTGCATGAGGAAATTGATACCAGAGGACTGAAGGTAGCTACTTTAAAAAATAAAATGGATCACTTTACTTATAAAGATATGAACCATTTTTTGGATAAGATGCGTAGATATAGTGAATGGTCAGCTAAGGATCACTTGGCGCGTACCCCAAAAGTGGGTTACTACCATTTGTATATCAAACCATTAGCCCGTTTTTTCAAACACTACATTATCCAATTGGGATTCTTGGACGGGAAAGTGGGATTCATTATAAGTGTCATCATGGCTTGGGGTGTATTTTTGCGTTATGTTAATATTAAAGAAATTTTATTAACAAAAAAGCAAAAAATGTAATAGAACATTTAAAATATTTGTGAAAACAGCCCATCTGGCACTTTATTTAAAAATCTTTCGTTTGTCAATGTAGAAATACGGTTGTATCCGTATCAAATTAACGAACTCCTTAATAATACTCTCTATCTTGAAAAATACAATCTTCCTCTTAGCGCTACTTCCTTTCCTGCTACTCAGTTGTGGTGGCACACAAAATACTAGTAGAACAACCAGCAGAACACCTGTAAAAAAGACGGGCATTCAATTCACGAAATCCGCTAAGCTGTTTCCCGTATTGGATAAAGCGGAGGCACAAGGGAAATTGGTCTTTGTCGATTTTTACACCAGCTGGTGCTTACCTTGCAAGATGATGGATGAGGATGTTTTTCCGGATAAAGCATTGGGCAATTTTTTCAATAAAAACTTTATCAGTTACAAGGTAAATACGGAAAGAAGCAATGGGGCAAACATTGCCGCACTCTACGATGTCCATACCTACCCTACGCTCTTGTTTCTAGATGCCAAAGGTAATGTTTTGGAAC
>JAHDGC010000162.1 GCA_020627865.1 Saprospiraceae bacterium
TCCATTATACTACGTTAAAAAGCCCTGTTTGGCAGGTGCCAACCAGACAAGCTCGACGATGCCCTGCATCGCCTGCGTTTTTTGCCTAGTTCTGAAACAATATAACTTTGTATAATTTGTTCACTTTATTAATGTCCCATGCCTAAGGATATAGCGTTAGGAATCCGAAAAAGTCTGGATGAGGCATTGCCCATTATAAAAAATATGCCGGAGACAAAATTATTAGAAAAACCTAACCCAGACAAGTGGTCTAAAAAGGAGATACTGGGGCATCTTATAGATTCTGCTAGGGCAAACTTGAGGCGTTTTGCAGAAATACAGTTTGTTGCAGCTCCTTATCGAGTCATTTCTTACAATCAAGATGAGTTGGTAAGGGTTAATTTTTATCAGGATTTACCTTTGGAACATATTGTATCTCTGTTGGATATTTTAAATCAGCAGATTGTTTTCGTACTGTCAAATTATACCATTGATCCAGAACGGATTGAAATCACTTATGAAAATGCGCGCAACAATACTGCTGCATTTCTTATAAAAGATTATCTGGATCATTTAAACCATCACCTTCGTCAGGTTATCGCCTGAGAATACCTCCAAAATAAATACGAGAAGTCATAACGCTGGATATAATTAGGCGATTTTTGTGTAGTTTCGCATCCTTATTGTTATGCTGGAATAGTGAAATTACCATCGACTTGCTACAAAAAGTCTACGCATCGGGAGAATAATGTTAATTTTTTTAAATAAAATTGAAAAATTATTGTTATTTTTAATGCGTTTTACTATATTTGCACTGTCACTTAATTGATAAATTGAGTTTGACAATATTACACGCTAGTTATTAATATGGATTTATATTGGGGGGTAGTTGCCTGACTGCTCCCCATATTTTTTACCCACCTGATTTTTTACTTTGTGTATATCCTCCATCCAGCAACAATTTCAGAACCTTATCCCGTTGGTTGCCTTGTATGATAATCTCTCCATCTTTTACCGAACCACCAACACCGCATTTGGATTTTAGCATTTTACCAAGCTCTTTAAGATCATCACCATTGCCAATAAAACCGGTGACAAGGGTAACTTCTTTCCCTTTCCGTTGTTTCCTGTCTAAAAAAATGCGTAGACGTTGTTGTTGCGGAGGTAGACTTTCTGCTTCCTGCTCATTCTGGTAAGTATATTCAAAATCGGGATCGGTGGAAAAGACAATACCGTCGCGTTTCTTTTTATTTTTTTTTGCCATAATTTAGATTTTAGATCATTCGCTGCGCTCATTGTTAGATTTTAGATCATTCGCTGCGCTCATTGTTAGATTTTAGATCATTCGCTGTCGCTCATTGTTAGATGTTAGATCATTGGCTGTCGCTCATTGCCAGAGGTCAGACGCAGCCTGCCAAGAATCAAGCAGTGCTGCGTCTGACTTCTGACTGCCAAGCGGTCTCTCTTCAATGAGCATCGCGAATGGTCTGTTACTTTTTCTTTTTTTTCCAATTATTATTGATCATCCTAAGAATAAGGTAGCCTAATCCGCCCATGCCGTGTTCTGAATTGGATAATACAATAACTGCTGTTTGCGTTTCTTGTACAAACCCGATGAAAGAACGGTGCCCACTTGTCGTTCCGGAATGCGCAACCACATCGTAATATTTTTTATTTTTCAAAACATGCCAACCCTTTGCCATGCGGGCAAATTTTGTAACACCTGTTTTACAATAGATTTCATGGGTAGGCCTCAGGCTCTGGTGGAGAGTCATATTTTTTTGGCCCAATTGTAGTTTGGCAAATTCAATTAAATCTTCAACATTAGTTTTCAATCCCTCGGAACCCTTGAAGGATTTGAATTTCCAAAATGGTGTTTCTTTGCCAGCGACAGAATATCCCTGTGCCAAGCGGGGCTGCTGTTCTTTGGATAAAAGAATACCGGAATCTTCCATACCTACAGGGTGTAAAATGTTTTCCGTCAGATTTTTTTCATACGAAACTTTTGTCGTATACTCGATTGCCTTTTCTAGCAGCGCAAAATTTACATGGGAATGTAAATAGTCCTTCTTTGTTTTTTCATCAAAATAATAATCCTTATAAAAATCCATCAAGTCTTTGTCCGTATAATGTGCATACGGGTTGTTATCTTCGAGTTCTTTCGTTCCAAATTCAAGTGGCATTCTCGGTAAGCCGGAAGTATGGGTAATCAGATCAATAATCTTGAGGTCTTTGGCAAGTGGATTATGATATTTTTGGGGCAAATAATTATTCAAGCAAGAGTCATAGTGCATTTTTCCTTTTTCCACCAATAATTGAACTAAACTAGCCGTAAATACTTTTGTCATGCCACCCACTTCATATAACGTATTGTTTTTGGGTTTTACCAAAGAGTCTTTAGTGATCGTGCCATAACTATATGTGAAACTAGAATCTTGGACAACAATACCAATAATAAATCCAGGGGTAAGGTCGTATGAAATTTCGGTATCAAAATAGATGATCTTATCAATCTCATCCCGAAGTTCCAAGGAAAATAGTGGGGAGAATTGTGCAAAAAGCGTAGTGTGAAACAGGATAATTATAGATATTAGGCAAATGTTTTTCATGGTAACGGTTTTTAGTCATATTTTTTTTCCCTTCATGGCCTCCGCAATGGTATGATCCATAGCACGATGCGCGAGGGGAGCCGTAAATTCATTCAATTCCTCTATCGCTTTATTGATCGCATCCTTATCTGTTCCAGATTTCGCCTCCTTTAGTATTGTAGCCAATTCCGTTGTTCGCCCAATTTCTTTCTCATTTAATATATTTCGGTGCTGTTTTAAAAACTTTTCGGTAGATAACAAAATATTTTGGGCTTCATTCCTAGCCTCAAGCAATGCCCGATCTTTCATGTCTTGTTCCGCATGCTGAATAGAATCAATCAACATCTTTGCCATTTCTTCTTCGCTCAGGCTATACGGAGATTTTATTGCAATACTCTGTTCGGTAGCGGAACGTAATTCGCTGGCTTTTACCTTGAGAATACCGTCTGCATCAAGTATAAATTGAATATCAATCTTGGGTAATCCGGCAGGCATGGGCGGAATATCTTTTAGGATAAACTCACCGAGTTTTCGGTTGTGCTCAACCAAATCCCTTTCTCCTTGATAAACGGAAACCTTGAGGTTTTTCTGGCCATCAACAGAGGTCGTGTATTGTCGTCCAGCCTTAGAGGGAACCTTGGAATTTCTCGGAATGATAACATCCATCAATCCTCCTACCGTTTCAATACCCAAAGAAAGTGGGGTGACATCTAACAATAATAACTCCCGCTGGTTTCCTGCAAGGATGTCTGCTTGAATAGCCGCTCCCATTGCCACGACCTCATCAGGATCAAGCGTATCGTTAACGGCTGTTTTAAAATAATCAGCTACGAGTTTTTTGACCAACGGCGTCCGAGTAGATCCGCCAACCATGATGACATGATCAATTTGATTGGTATCTAGTTCAGCATCTTTAAGTGCAGCGGCACAGTGCTTGATAGTGCGTTCTATTAATGGCTTTATAGCGGTTTCAAATTCATCTTTAGAAAGACCGAGATTTAAATGCTCATACGTATCTTCAAATTTATCCGCTTGACTCAGTGCTTTCTTGGCTTCTTCCGCTTTCAGGCGTAGTTGTTGGCTGAGTTGTTTATTTTGATGGAGGGCTTCAGCATCCAGTCCATTTCTTGCCATCCATAGTTCTACAATGGCTCGATCAAGATCGTCCCCACCGAGGAAAGTATCTCCATTGGTGGCCAGTACTTCAAAAATACCATCTTCAATGTGAAGGATGGAAATATCAAATGTTCCCCCACCCAAATCATAAACGGCAATAGTTTGTCCCTCGCTTTTGTCCACCGTGATCCCATAAGCAAGGCTAGCGGCAGTAGGTTCATTTACAATTCTGAGTACATCTAAGCCGGCGAGTTTCCCTGCATCACGCGTAGCTTGCCGTTGGACATCGTTGAAATATGCAGGAACCGTGATGACAGCCTTGTTGACTGTTCGGTTAAGGTTTGCTTCAATTCTTTTTTTCAATTCCTTAAGGATAATCGCAGAAAGCTCGATAGGAGAATAAAAGCGATCCTTGACCCTGATCTTGACAAGGCTTTCTGTATCTTCATCAATAACTTGATATCCGAAATATTGTTTGAAGTCGGCAACATCTCCGAAAGATTTTCCCATAAGCCTTTTTACGGAATAGACCGTATTGGCTGGATCCGTAACAATTCTTTCCTTTGCGGCATCTCCCACAAGTATGGTTTCCGCTGCTCCAAAATGTACGATAGAAGGAAGTAAGCTGCTTTTTTGTATTTCATTTTTAACCGTTACCGGAACCCCATCTTTAATATAGGCAACAAGGCTATTCGTTGTGCCCAAGTCAATACCGATAATAAGTTCCGTTTCCTTGTTGATCTTGCCTTCTTTCAGGTTTATTGAAAATTTAGCCATTTTGCTGATTTTAATTTGAAGTGCAAATATAGGAAATATCCCGCAAGCGGTGTGAAAAAGTGATTTGTTGTTAGTGATTTAGTATATACTTTCTTGGCTGCTGATCTCTAAATCAATACCTACCATGTGATTTTATAATCATAAGTTTTATACGATTGCCATACTAAAATAATCCATTTCTTTTCCTACCTTCCTTCTTTTTATCAAAACCAACCAATGAAAAATATTTTAAAAAGAAAGGAACTGAGATTATTTATGATCATGGGCGGTTTTTTTGTGACCAATGCCTTAGTTGCAGAATTTATCGGCGTGAAGATTTTTGCCTTAGAAGATACGATGGGGTGGGCACCCTTCAACTGGAATTTATTTGGGCAACAAGGTTCCCTGAATTTTACGGCTGGTGTTCTATTATGGCCAGTCGTTTTTATTATGACGGATATCATTAATGAATATTTTGGCAAACGTGGCGTAAAATTGTTAAGTTACCTCACGGTAGGGCTAATCCTCTATGCTTTCATTATGATTTTTCTAGCTATTCAACTTGTTCCCGCGGATTGGTGGATCACTACAGGAAAGGGCAGCGGTGTGCCCGATATGAATCAAGCCTTTTCCAACATTTTTGGCCAGAGCAATTGGATTATTGTAGGCTCCGTGGTTGCCTTTTTGGTTGGTCAAATCATAGATGCGCTTGTCTTTGAGAAAGTCCGGAAGGCCACAGGAGAGAAAAAAGTATGGCTGCGAGCGACTTCCTCGACATTGGTTTCCCAGTTCATAGATAGTTTTGTTGTTTTATACATTGCTTTTGTCTTGGGACCTCAAAAATGGTCGATGGGACTTTTTATGGCCGTCGGAACGGTTAATTATTGTTACAAAGTCATGATGGCCTTTCTCCTGATTCCATTAATATACTTGGCTAGATATATCATTGATGGTTACTTGGGCGTTGAGTTGTCTGCACGATTGAAAAAAATGGCCTTGCACGAGGGGTAGACTTTTAGATATTAGACCGTTCGCCTTGCTCGCTTTATAGATTTTAGACGATGTAGTGGGGTGCTTGAGAGAAGTGCTTATGACTACCAATCCTGCAAGGCAGCATAAACCATCGCTACGGGCAAGCCCATCACATTAGGATAACTACCTTCAATTTCCTTGATTTTACAGTGCCCCAACCATTCTTGGATGCCATAGGCACCGGCCTTATCGAATGGCTTATAATTTTTGATATAAAAGTTTATTTCTTCATTACTTAAATCTGAAAGGTGTACAATAGATTTTCTGATGAAACTGTGCTGTTTCTCCTTGTTTTTTAAGCAAACCCCCGTAATAACCATATGTTTGATCCCTGAAAGAGATCGAAGCATCCGGCAGGCATCGGCTGCATCAGTTGGCTTGCCTAGTATGGTGTTTCCCAATATGACAACAGTATCAGCAGTCAGTAAAATCTCTTCTGGCTCCAATAGTGAAATGGCTGCATTGGCTTTCTTGCAAGCCAAAAACTCCGGTACCTGCTCTACAGGCATATCGGCAGGATAGTTTTCCTCAACTTCTTTTGTAGCAACCCTAAAGTTGAAGCCAGCTTCCCGAAGCAATTGGCTTCTTCTGGGAGATTTAGATGCGAGTAATATCTTTGAATTAAACATAGTTATATTCTTTATATTAAAAATAAAAAAAGTAATCCTGTTAACATAACAAATTTTACCAGTTGGCTTACTCGATGATACTCCTCCTTTTTTTCTGCGCGGAAAAGCAAATACAGGGCATAAAGTGTAGGTAAGGTAATGGCTGTAAATGCATACATATTTTGAATAATACTGGTTTTCCCAAAAATAGCGATGGCCGTTACTACACTAATCAAGCTGAATCCAAAAAAAGAGGCCAAGATCTTTGCTGTTTTTACGCCTGCAACGATGGGCAAAGTACGGCATTTCATCCTGATGTCTCCCCTGATGTCTTCTATATCTTTGACAATTTCCCGGAGCATCGTACTCAAAAAGGCAAAAAGCATATAAGACATGAAAACACCATATAGCCAGTTTTTTCTTCTAAGCTCCAGAACTTGCATATTCTCACCGTTTAAATACTCTGCGTATAACACAATACCTGCAACAAATGCACAGAATAATGCGACGACATAATTGCCTAGCAAAATGGTTTTTTTTAATTTATAAGAATAAAAAAATAACAACACATATGCTATTGGAAAAATGAATACCAATGCAAGATTGTTAACGTACTGGGCAAGGTAAAATGAAATCATTATCCCCGCTAAGAAGAGTGAGCAGTAAAGTGTTTTAGCTGTACGAATGTTAATCATCTTCCCTATAATCCTACTGTCGGGTTTATTGATGGTGTCAATGGCTATATCAAAAATGTCATTGATGATATAACCGCCAGCAGCAATAAGGACGGTAACTAGGATCAACAATGAAAAATGAAAAGGATCAAGATTAGGAGTAATCGTTGTTCCATAGAAGGTAGGCATAACAACTTTAACATAAAGCAAGCCCTGCGTGAGTGCCACTATGATTAAATTAGGAAATCGGATAAGTTTGAGGAAAGTCAATTTTCGTGATCTGTTTCCGTTTCGAATATAATATCAGCATTCGATCTTTGCGGTGTGGGCCATTTCCCGTGGAGTTTTAAGACTTTTTCTATGACTTCCCGAACACAACCTGCACCTCCTTTCAGGGGCGAAATATACTGTACGATGCCTTTAACTTCTTGAATAGCATCATTGGGGCAAGCGGATAACCCGACAAGCCTGAGTACGGGAATATCCATCAGGTCATCCCCCATATAAAGTATGGAACCATGCTCTAGCTGTCTTTTCTTGATAAAGTTCTCAAAAATAGCTTTTTTATCCTCCACACCAATAAAAACATCAGTCACTCCTAATCCTTTAAACCGGAGAGCAACGGCATTCGATGTGCCGCCCGTGATAATACTTACGGAATATCCTTGTTTTATCGCATATTTTACCGCAAAACCATCGCGTGCATTAAAAGAGCGAAGCAGCTCTCCCTGCTCAGTTAGGAGCATTTGGTTATCCGTAAATACGCCATCTACATCAAAAATAAAGTGCTTGATGTCGGCAAATTTATCAAGGTAATTCATAGCATTTTACTGGTTATCCCGCCATTCATAAACCCATTTAGCCTGTATTTGTTCCAAGTGTGCTTCGTTACAGTCTTCTCTTTTTCCAACGAAGCTTGGAAGTTCCAACACCCACTCAATTAGGTCTGTGAAGCGGATTCTGTAAATTTTACCTTCCGTGAATTCATCTCCAAATTTATCGTAAAGTTTTATGGCAATATCTTCATGATCTTTCCATTCAATCGGAAGGTCTTCTATTTCCTCAAACGGCATATGAAATAAAGTTTTAAATTTTTAGTGTTCATGACCAATAATCTTGGATTGATCGGGGATTTGTACCTTAATTTCAGCATTTTTTTCAAGAATAACACATTGACAACCTAGCCGAGATTCGATACGGGGATTAATCGCCCGATCTATAAAGTCTTCTTCCTTATCTGATATTTCTTCCAAGAAGTCTTCTCCTTGCTCAATATAAACGTGGCAGGTAGAACAAGCACACACCCCTCCACAATTATGATTCAGATGGACATCATTATCTTCTGCAATTTCTAGTATAGAATAGTCGGGGTCTACATTTTCAACAACCACCTCTTTACCGGGTTTTTCCTCAAAAGTGAATATTACACGAGCCATTAGATGTTTAATTTAAATTTGTGCAAAAGTAATTTTTATAACACTCATAAACAAGAAACCCGGAAATTAGTTTTATAGATATTGGACTTAGTGTCACTTTATGGTGGTTTGTATTGCAAAATGAACGTAAATATTATCTTAGAGCTTATCTTGATATTGCATGCAGGATGATTTATTCGTATTTTTGAAATTAAAATATTTTATATGGGTGAGATGTACTTTGCCTTGAAGTGCTTTTGACTTTGTAATTATCGAAAAATCTTATTAAAACAATATAATAACGCTACTTTCTAAGATAGACTAAGCAGTTTATAGTACTAAGTGAAAATTATGTGTTACCTTATCGGGTAGCAGATGTCCAAATAAGAACCATTTATCGGAAAAAGGGGAGGGTTTAGGCCAGATTTATCATAATCTTTTATGGAATATAGCAATAGTTTTCCATGTTTAGATATATAGGACTTACATTTGATTCGTTATATGTGTACTGATAGGGTTGAGATACGGTGTTGATAACTGTAAGCATATAATCTGGCTAGATAAGTTGGCGCTACAGAATAATTTCCATATGTTTGGTTTTTTTTGCAGTAACTTTCCAACTGATTATCAATTACACTAATACAATTAACTAATTATATTTTTTATGTTGGATGATTCATATAAAGATCCGGAATATAGTAAATATAAGTTTCGTGAATTAAAGGTTTATGCCTCAACGGAATGGCTCGCCGATAATAAAAAGAAGTATCGTCAGGTTTTTGACCGGAACGACACCAGTTATGTGTATGCAGAATTATCCTTCTACAATAAATTATTTGACATTGAAGATTGGGACGTTAATGTTGAGTTGAAGTGCTATTCTTTAAAAAAATCAAGAAAATTAGTCTGTAACCTCAGTTTTCAACGTACAGTAAGCAAATACGACAACATTGTATATATTCGAGAAGGTTGGGGGAATAAAAAAGAGGGAGGATTTTGGAAGAAAGGGACTTACTATTGGGAAGTTTGGGTAGAAAATGAAAAATTAGGCACAAAGTATTTTTATATCGAGGACGCCATGAAAAGTGCGGAAGTCGACGGAAATCCCTTTTTAAGTGTCAAGTCACTCCGTTTGTATGAAGGCCCTTATGATGATGTACCGGAAGGGGACAGGACGTATTTGAAACGATTTAATTGCGAAGAAACCCGTTACGTTTATCTGGAAATTATACTGAAAAATCTGCACTATGGGAAACCTTGGCATTGTGAATTATTTACCAAGTTCTTTAATGATTCTAAAGAACTTAAGGGGCAGGTTGTCCGGCTACAAAGAATCGAAAAAAAGGAAGAAACCATAACCATAACGGCTGGATGGGGTTCAAACATCAAAGGTTCTTGGAGAAAAGACAAATATACCGTCCAGTTAATTTTTATGGATCGCTTGCTCGCTATTATCCCCTTTGATGTAGGGGAGGAAAATGAGGTCGGTTTCCCCCATGTCCACTTGCCGAATCAGATGGCTCCGGTTATCCTCACAGAAGATTCTGACGATACCAAGAGTTTTGACGAGGTGATGATGAGCCTGAATAATCTCATCGGGCTGAAGACCATCAAAAAGAAAGTATTGGAGCACGCCAAGTATATCCAGTTTTTGCAGCTTCGAAAAGATAAAGGCTTTAATGAAAAAGAAGAAATCAATGTACATTCTGTCTTTATCGGGAATCCCGGTACTGGTAAAACTACCGTGGCGGGAATGATGGGGCGTTTGTATAAAAAAATGGGGTTGCTTTCTAAAGGCCATGTTCACGAAGTGGATCGTGTTGATCTTGTTGGGGAATATATTGGCCAAACAGCGCCTAAAGTAAAAGCAGCTATCAAAAAAGCTAGGGGAGGTGTGTTATTTATTGATGAGGCATATTCCTTGGCTAGAGCCAATGATGACAGTAAGGATTTTGGCCGGGAAGTTATTGAGATTTTGGTGAAAGAAATGTCGAATGGCCCTGGGGATATGGCAGTCATTGTCGCGGGATATCCTAAGGAGATGAAACATTTCCTAGATTCGAACCCTGGACTCAAATCCCGGTTTAAGCTCTATTTTGAATTTGAAGACTATCTCCCGCAAGAGCTTTCACATATCAGTACTTATGCTTGTTTAGAAAAAGGCATTACATTGGCGCCCGAAGCCAAGGAAAGAATTGACGAGATTATCGTTGAGGCCTTCCGGTCGAGAGATCGTTCTTTCGGAAATGCCCGGTTTGTTTATGATCTTATAGAGCAAGGTAAGATTAATCTAGGATTGCGGGTTATGGATTATGAAAACCCGATGGCACTATCATTGGAAGAAATTTCTTTAGTGAAAATGTCCGATGTTGAAAATATAAAACTTAAGCCTTTAAGGGAAAAACCAGATATTCCGGTAGACAAAAGATTGCTGGAGGAGGCCTTGTCTGAGCTTGATAAGCTTATCGGTATGGAAAATATCAAGAGACAAATCGAGGAGCTGGTCAAGCTGGTTGTTTACTATAAAGAAACAGGGAAAAATGTACTCAATAGCTTCTATTTACACACGGTCTTTATCGGAAATCCCGGAACCGGAAAGACGACTGTTGCGCGTATCCTGACCAGAATCTATAAAGCCTTGGGGATGCTGGAGCGTGGGCACATTATTGAAACAGATCGCCAAGGCCTTGTTGCTCCTTTCATTGGGCAAACTGCCATTAAGACTGCGGAGAAGATTGAAGAAGCATTGAAAGGAGTGCTTTTTATTGACGAAGCTTATTCTTTAACCCAAGCAGGTCCATCCCATCAGGGGGACTTTGGCAATGAAGCGATCCAAACCCTCCTGAAAAGAATGGAAGATTTCAGGGGCGAGTTTTTTGTCTTCGTGGCTGGCTACACGGATAATATGGAGGCCTTCCTGAAGGCTAACCCTGGGCTAAATTCTAGGTTTGATAAAATTTTAAAATTCAATGATTATAGCCCCGCAGAGTTAACAGAAATCAGTGTACAAATGTTAGAGGAGCAAGAAGTGAGCATTTCCGCCGAAGCACTGAAACATCTAGAAAAATAT
>JAHDGC010000163.1 GCA_020627865.1 Saprospiraceae bacterium
CTGGAAGCATTGAAGGAGAAATAAAAAACCTTCTTTCTCTAGATCGTAAAAAAGCCTCCCGCAACAGCAGAAGGCTTTCAAAAAAATCATAACATATTTTTATACCAATTTACATTTAATCAACTTTCACCAAAGATTTCACAACCTGTTGGTTTCCGTTTTGCAATTGGATAAAGTAATTTCCAGCATGTGGAATAATATCATTGGTATCGAATTGTAGGAATCCGTCATTTCCATTGATAGAAAATTCCGTCACTAATCTCCCATAAGTATCAAAGATGCGAAGCTCTGTGTCTTCATCTGAATCAAAGCTCACACTGACAACATCCTGAACCGGATTCGGATAAAAATCCAGATTTAAAGTTTCAGCTGTTGCTGCAACATTCGTTTCATTGCTCGCTTTCACAGCAAAGCCCCCAATAACTCCTTTAGCAAAATCAGCATCATTCACCTGAACCATAACATTGTACACACCCTCCACAAGACCATCCTCAAAAGTATAGGCAAACTCATTTTCACCGACATTGGTCAATTGAACAATTTTCAAATCCTCATCTTTCTCCATCAAGGCATTGCCATCAAAAGCACGACGAGAAAGTACAGCAGTTACTTCTGCATCCGTATAATTCCCAGCACCATTTTCCAAACTCAAGTTCAAGGTAATATTTTCACCTGGTGCATAAGCAGATTTTTTAGCATCAAGATCATTACGCAAGACCAATTCCACACCATTATCATAGCTCACCAAAGCACCAAAACGATTTTCAGAAACAATACTGTAACGACCTGGCTCTAAATAATCCAATGTGATGTTCGTAGCAAATTTTCCGATGTGTCCTGCCACTGTCTCTTTATTTTTACAAACAAGCATTTCTCCGTTTTCTGTTTGAATTTGGAATACATCACTTTCACTTCCGTGCAAAATATGAACCTTAATCTCTTGTGCATCTTCTTCCACCATAAACTCCATCTGCCCTGCCTCTGAAGACAAGTATTGAACGTTGCTTCTTGATGGTCTGTGCTCTGGCTCAACAGCACTTGCACGAAGTTGGCCCAATGGTCCAGTGAAATAAGGCTCCATAGGATCCCAGACGATATAATTCATGGCGACATCAATATGATCATGCTTTGATCTCCAGTTTCCATATCCATAAGTCCATACAGAAGCACCACCCGGACGCTTAGAACTCCAGTAAGGCGTAACGCCATCATTACCACCAGCAAGCCAACCACTACCATTGACGTTCAGGATAAGGCCACCAGTAAGCATAGTCGGAGCAGCAATTGTAGTACCACTATTATAACCCCAAGCACCAAAGTTGAAGAATTTATTCCCTTGGTTATTAGAAAGGTTATCAAAATAAGGACGAGCAACACCACCCATGTAGTAAGTTGTTGACGTAGAGGTACCACCTCCAAGGCCGATAAAATCAACCAACCAGTTAAAGGCCCAAGTTTCCGCAAGGTTGGCCAGTTCAGTACCTTTAAATGGTGTTCCTAATGAAATTACACGATTCACCAGATTACGTTTTCCATGATGGAACATGGCCACCTCGGAAGCTTTCCCACCATTACTATGCGCTACAATAACAACATCATTTACACCATAATGGGCCGTAATATCTTCGAGCATTTCTGCCAGCAAGGCACCATTTTCCCACATGCCACCACCTCTTGTCATCGCAACATATGCATTCCGGTATCCACCATAGTAAGCATCTTCGTACATACGATTTCCAGGGAGAAACCATGCATTAGCCAGATCAATAAATCCATGCACAAAAACAAGAACAGGTTTATCTGTACTACCATTATCAGCGCCATAATAAATTTTACTATCCGTTAGGGAGCCTAAAAATAATGGGGTTAGGTTATTTGGTGTAGGAAGCTGGACGGTTCCATAAGATTGGGCGGAAATGTTCAAGGAAAGTAACAAGCTAAATGCAGCTGTTAAAATTGATAGTGTAAAGTTTTTCATGATATTCTGGTTTAAAATTTTATAGTCAAAATGGTTATTAGCGAATTTTCGCTCAAGATACGATCATTTTGAGGATATATCCAAACAAAATGACATGTTTTTTCACATAAAAGTTCAAAAAAATACTTATTTAGCGAATTTTCGCTAATCAATAAAACCAAATAACTACTTGATAATCAATAATTTACAATCAAAAAACCAGACAAAAATATAAAAACCATTATTTATAGAAAATTATTCCTATTTTTGGATAAAATTATATTATATGAAGCAGCCAATCTCAATTGTAGTATTATTGCTGGGTTTAATCCATCCCTCTTTTTCCCAGATTTCATCTGATTGTATCCCAGATATAAATTTGAAATTCGCCTATGAGAAAGATGTCAAAAATCTAGCATTAAAGAGAATCTTGGAAAGCAACAGCCCGGCAGCAGATGAAATTATCATATCGCAAATCTGGCAGGATAGCATCTGGGAAGGCTTGGCTGCCATATATAATGTAGCTGGAGTGCCGGAGCGGGATGTTGTTTTTGATCAACATTGCATCCATTTGACCAATGCCAATTACTTCCAGACTTATCCCGCGATCTTAATTGGTATTGATCCGGCAATCTCCTGGGCATCAAACTGGATGAATATGGAAACGGAAACGGGGAATGCTGCGTTGGATGAATTATTGGCCACTTATGGTTTTGAGGTAACGAGTTTCCTTTCTTTTGCCAATGCTGCTCGCTTGGAAACACCCCAAACGTTGAACCTTGCCCCTCTTTTTGAAATGCTTGCAGAATTTGAAGGGATCAATTATGCTGAACCGGACTACCTCATCGGTGGTGCTAACCGAATTGTTTACGAATACCAAAACGGGATTAAGTCTTTTAATTTTTATCTGGAATGGGGAGATTGTTTTGCGGGTTGTATTAATAGTAAGATATGGAAGTTTGCTGTACATCCGGATTGCTCCGTTGAACCACTAGGGATCATTGAGAATATATTTATCAATGACCCGATACCGGAACCTGTTAATTGTGACCTTACGGATCTTGTTATGGAAATAGAAGCATCTCAGTTTGAGATTTTTCCGAATCCAGTAAGGGATGTGTTACAAATTAAAACGGAGAAAGATGCCGTATATAAAATAATGGATGGTATGGGACAGGTTATTGCAACAGATAAATTACATACAGGCCTAAATGATGTGCTTTTTAATAGATTTCCATCAGGAATTTACATTATAGTCATTTTTGAAGATGGCCAAAAGTTTTTAGGATCGCGGCGAATTGTTAAGTTTTAATATAAAAAATATAAGTTTACCACAATTACAGATATGCAAAAAATAGTTTATTGAAGAGAGCATGCTTCTGAGCTTACTAGAACGATATTGTATTTCAAAATTGCTAAAACATTAAATTACCCTGAAGAACAGTCTTGGCGATACCTACCTTTTTTACCTTAGGTATCCTAACAAAACTTCACATGTATATTATACTATTGAAGAAGACATTCTTCTACGGCTAACCACTACACTGATGGCAATGCAGATACCTCTGCACATGGTTGTTACCGAAAGGTAATACACCGCCCTCTTATATGAATATAAAGGGGCTTTTTTGTTTTTCAAAATTTTGTATCTTGTCGGCACAACCAAAGCAAACAAATTCAAAGAAGAATTTTGCCACCCTGCACCCTAAAAGGGTTGCCTGCCCGCAGTTCTACTTTGGCTTTAAATTTCATATGACACTTACATTATGCTGCTGACATCCTTGACCTGCGTTCTAAATTATAATGAAAAAACAGTTGAACTGCCACTCAATAAAAGAAGTTTTTTTGACGAACTTTATGTGGAGTTTAATGTCGAAGAAAAAGGAATTTACCAACGGATACAACTCACGATTCATCCGAAGGAAGATGTGATCTTAAAAGATATTCGTTTCAAGCTGCCGTTTAATTTTATGGTAGAAGATACTCCTTTTTGTAACGGCTTCCAAAGCTGGTCAGAAAGTCGGGAGTTTAGTTTCCATGAAAAGCCGGACAAAATCAGGGGGATTGTCAAACCATTTATGGGACATTATGGCGATTATCATTTCGAAGATATTCCGCGTGGGAAAGGGCATTTGCATTCTTGGACTTATGGCTATGTGAGGAGAAACAAACAGCTCGAATTTTTCGGCTCGCTCAATGAAGCCACCGCATTTACCATTATCGAATACAACAAAAATGCGGGAGAGATTGTCATCCGGAAAGACATTTCCAACATGAAACTTACACACACCTTTCCCCTGGCAGATATTTTCATCATGCAGGGCGACGAGCAAGCTATTTTTAAGCAGTATTTTAAATTGATGGACATAGCACCGCCTAAAGTCAAGCCGGCCATTGGCTGGACAAGTTGGTACCATTACTACACGAATATTGATGAAGCGATTATTTTAAAAAACTTGGAGGCTTTCGCCGAAAAAGAAGTGCCTATTGATATTTTCCAAATTGACGATGGTTTTCAACAATATGTAGGCGATTGGTTAAAAATCAAGCAGGATAAATTCCCTAGGGGCATGGATTCACTTGCCAAAAAAATTCACCAAAAAGGATATAAGGCAGGGCTTTGGTTGGCACCATTTATTTGTGAAAAAGATTCTGAAATTTTCAACACCAAAAAAGACTGGCTGCTAAAAGATGATAAAGGCAACCCCGTGAAGGCCGGTTACAACCCAGGTTGGAGTGGCTGGTTTTACGCACTGGATTTTTACCATCCACAGGTACAGGAATATTTATCTGGTGTGATCTACACAGCCCTAAATAAATGGGGCTACGACATGCTCAAACTGGACTTTCTATATGCCGTGTGCATACTACCTCGACCACAGAAAACAAGAGGACAAATCATGCATGATGCGATGCATTTTTTACGAAAGCAAGCCGACGACAAATGGCTATTGGGTTGTGGAGTTCCTTTGGGTAGTAGTTTTGGCTTGGTAGACTATTGCAGGATCGGGGCAGATATTCATTTGAAGTGGGAGCATCAATTCTTGAAATGGGTCAGGAATCGGGAGCGGGTTTCTACCATTCTTGCGTTGAGGAACACGCTCGGCAGATGGCAACTCAACGGCAGGGCCTTCCTCAACGACCCAGACGTTTTCATCTTACGGGATCAGAAAAATGATTTAACTAATGAACAACAATATACCATCCTAATAGTAAACACCTTGTTGGGAACATTACTATTCACCTCTGACTATCTTGCGGATTATACAGCCGAGCAATGGGACGAGTATCAAGCCATGTTAAAATGGAAGGATAGCGAAGTCAAACGAGTTGAGCGAATTGACCATGACATTTATGCTATCCATTTTGTTCACCACCAACAAAACTACATTGCAATAACAAACCTTCGCACAAAAAATGTTCATTTTAATTTCAACAAAAAAAATATGGCCTTAGATGCTTTTGAAACCATAATTCTTAAAGCTTGGTGATACAAAACATATGTCACAAAAATAAAGTAATCCTCTTTTATTCCTTAAAAAAGATTTGTATATTTACCATTGAGAATTTAAAATAAATTCTAACCCAAAGGCTTGTACCCTATCAAAGCAAGTTATTCTTTTGAGCGAAATAACTATTACTATTATTGTATTTGTAAAGTCCAAGTTAATACGATTTCAAATCAAAAACTCCTCTTTTGTCAAAGCATTATAATTTCGTGTAAACATTGTTTTTACACCTAAATTTCATGTGCACACAACTAACTACTTACCTAAGCTAAACTCTATAATTTTTTCATCTCGATTCTCATTACTTTATAACCGAACCAAAGCTGTTTGGATTATAAAAACAACATAATGCACACTTAGAGCATGTTGAGAATTTTTGTAACGCTGTATAATCGAAAAAATGGCACCTGCCTGCGTGTCCGCAGGGACAGGCAGGTTCGCAGCTCATTTAATAAAATCTCAACATACTCTAAATTCTTAGTCCTAAATTAAACCCTAAAATTATGAAAAAATTATCGCTTTTATTTTTGCTCTTTTGTTGCATTACCATACCATATATGGCATATGCACAAATAACCGCTCCTAATGAACAGCTCTTCCATGTGGAGGGAGAAGCCTTGATCGCGGGCAATCCTAATCTCAACGATAACCTCGGCGGCAATGCCAACGGCATTCTCAACCTTGGCCATCCCCTTTGGCCAGGATGCCAGGGAAGATTTGGTCGTTTTTGCAGGATCAACAAACAAACCCTTCTCCCTACTGGACAGTACGACTTGATCCGTTACATGAATGCACATTTCGACCAAATTCTGGGTTGCTGGAACCAAATTGATCCTGAATTTGATGTTTGGATGGACGGCCCTTGTATAGCCCCAGGAGGAGAACCCGGACTTACCGGATTCAACATCGCCCATGCCCCCGCAGGTTTACAGGGTGAAATCGCTCCCGTGTCCCAATTCTTCCTCAATGGTGCTGGGCAAGCTGGTTTCGGTACAACCAATCCTGATCCCGGCATCAACCTTCATGTTGCTGGAGATGTTACCAATGCAGCTCCCGTACTCAATGGCAATGCCAATGCCGTGCTTGGTTTTGGCCCACCGATATTCCCAGGTTGTATGGGACGATTCGGCCGATTCTGTAGACTGGGACCTAACGGATTACCCGATGGTAGGTATGACCTCATTCGCTATTTAAACCTTCGGTATAATGGTCAAATTTTCACGCAGATTAACCCGAATTTTGATGCTTGGGTAGACGGGCCTTGTATCGCCCAAGGTGGAGACCTAGACTTGACGGGGTTCGACATTGGTTACATGCCAGCAGGAGGCACAGCCAACACAATTGCTTCCCGTTTTCGAATAGACGGACAGGGCAACGTGGGTATATCCAATACTAGGCCGCAAGCCAATCTTGATATACAGAACCCGAATCCTCAAACAGCCACTCTGCGATTAGGACAAACGCCCAATAATATTTCTCGCTGCGTAAGGGTATGGTGCCCCGGAAACAGGGATTACCGCTTCGAGTATATTAATGCACAGTTCGAGGATGGCATATTTCTCCCAACCAATCCGGAGTTCACGGCATTCCGTACCCAAGTTTGTGTCGGCCCTCCAGGAGGGTTTGAACCCGTATGGACAGCCGGCCCTGCACCACCAGACCCGACGGGTGGACCGTTGAACTTTAAGCCAAGCTTATCTATTGGAGAAATCGGGAATGTCGGTATTTTAGTAGACCAGATCAATCCAGAATTTGCACTGGATGTCGGTGGACTCATTAATGGTCAGGGATTTGCCCAAGCATCAGATATGCGATTCAAAGAAAACATCAAGCCATTAGAAAGCAGCCTTGAAAAAATTGAAAAATTGGAAGGAGTCTCCTATACTTTCAAACAAGAACACACTGCCCATAGGCGGTTTGATGACAAAAATCATATCGGATATCTTGCCCAAGAATTAAGGGCAATTTTCCCCGAAGTGGTTACAGAAAATGCACAAGGTTATTTATCTGTAGAGTATCCGGCACTAATTCCAGTGATTACGGAAGCGATGAAAGAATTAAAAGCGGAAAATGACGCTGTGAAAGTCGAAAATTCGGAGCTAAGAGCCGAATTAGAGGATATACATGAGCGGTTAGAAATCATTGAACAAGCACTATCCCAAGAAAGGGAATAGATTTTGCAAACATTTGTCTGAACAAAAGCATGTGTATCCCCTAGGGGTGATGCACATGTTTTTTTTGTGAGAACAAATTTATCATAACTGACTATATATACATGAAATGTTAAATGTTTTATAAAAACCAAGCTTCCATCTTGTAAAATTCTTAATCATTGTCATATATTTATTTTCATAATAGATAATTAATGTTATCTTTGTTCTTGTATCCATACATATATTTAAAAAATAAATATAATAGAGCAGCACTTTTAGCTGAATATCGTTTTCATTAAAGAGATTTTGATATTTTATATTAAACAATTATCAATACAAAAGAATGCCCAGTAGAATTTTCTTCAGTTGCAGCCTATTGATTTTACTAATTTTATCTTCTTGCAATAAAGCGGATAAGACCGATCTTGAGTACAATGTCGATGCTGAGTTTATCATAAGCTTACAAGAAAAACTGACCCGTCAATCTAACTATCTCCAGCTTCATACAGAAACACTATCCAAGACTTATTGTCCGGGGACGAATATCGTGGTAAAAAACAAATCGAACCTTTCTGCCAATGAAATACACTTGGATATTGAAAACATTATGGAAAACGATGAATGTATTTCAAAAGATGATATTGCCCAAAGTGATGTAACGTTTAGCAAGTTGGACGATGGGACATATACATTCAAAATAAATTTAGCGAATACGGTTCCAAATGAAGGACAACTAAGCGTCACACCGCAAGGCTACAGTCTAGTTTTGCATTCCTTCAATGGTATATCAGCCGGGAAAATAAACCTAAACCGTATACCCGACTATGCCATGTGGGGATATATTACCCATGATGGTTCTGAATCCGCATCAGAAGCCTCGGAGGATTTATTTAAAATGATTTCAGAAAATTATCAGGAAGCATCATTGAGTAATGGCTATTATGGTCATTTTGAAATTGAATCCGGCAATGTAGATTTTCCTGCAGAAGAAAGCCTCAACGAAATCCATAAATTTGCCTTCATCACAACGGATGATTTTGACAACCTTGAAGAGGACATCAAGGCCTTCAAGTCAGATGAAGATATCAAACTCTTATTTGATAGCGGAAAGATGGCAACCAAATTCTACTACTATAATGGAGAGGTTTTTTAAGAATAGGGATTACAGGAAAACTAAGGGACTTGTCCACAGAAGCTAGCCCATCCCGTAAAAGTCTGAAGCTGGATTCTCTGGATTAGTTGATTTACAGCCTGCCTGTTCTTGCGAACACACAGACACGGATTTCTATCGGCAACCTTTTCCCTTACAAGTCATCTAAGGCTTTACCCACACTTTTCCTTTTAGTACCAAAAAAATAAATTGCTCGCCACAACATATCCGAAGGATTGTTACAAGAATCACAGACTATGGATTATAAGGCACCGACCACTTATACCGAATCGCCAGTATGCGGATAACAATCACGGTCAATATGGATACAATTATGGCAAAGTTTTCCGTATAAAAATAATCACAAACTAGATATAAAACCCCACCAGCCAAACAGGCAAATGCATAAATTTCCTTGCGGAAAATCAAGGGTACCTGTGTAGACAAAACATCCCGAATAACACCGCCAAAGACCGCAGAAACCACCCCCATCATTACAGCAATTAATGGAGATAAACCAAAAGACAAGGTTTTTTGTATACCCAAGACCGTAAAGAGGCCAATACCAATGGTATCAAAAAGGAAGAAACTTTTCTTAAGTTCTAAAATCGTATTTTTTATCACATAACAAGTCGGGAGCGCTGCCATGATGATATAAACATATATTTCATTTTTCATCCAGCCAACCGGTGTTCCCCCAATCAACATATCCCGCAAGGTACCTCCACCAACTGCCGTCACAAACCCCAAGATAAAGACACCGAACAGATCGAATTTTCGCTCTACCCCAGCCAGCACCCCGCTGATTGCAAAGACAAAAGTACCTGCATAGTCAATAAAAGTTATCAGATTCATTGGACTTAAAATTTTGATGTTCGTCGATGAAAAACCATTTTTTCTACAAAGATGCAGCTAATTCTCCAAACTAATTTGTATTTAATTTGTATTATTGTATCAATTCATAATACTTTCTTAAAAAGCGAACCATGAAAAAATACTTACATACGGTGCTCATCCTGTTTTGCTCGATCCAACTGATCGCCCAATACGAAACGTTCCCTATCGAACTGGATATTGATGGCATAACCCGAGAGATGGATGTTTATCTCCCTTCCACTTATCAACAAGGGGACGTTTTACCTTTGGTCATTAATATGCATGGTTTTGGCTCTAATAGTTTCCAACAAAATTTCTATTCTGGGTTTAATGATGTAGCAGAAGAGCATAATTTTATTGTTATCTATCCACAAGGATTGGTAGACACGACAGGCTTCGGCTCCATTGACACCCACTGGGCAGCCTATTTCGGTACGGATACCGATGATATGAGCTTCATGCATACCATTATCGACTGGTCTTATACCTTCCATAATATCGACCTCTCCCGTGTATATGCTACTGGAATGTCCAATGGGGGTTTCATGAGTTATAGGCTGGCCTGCGAAATGTCAGAACGAGTGGCTGCAATCGCCTCCGTCACCGGCTCAATGGCATTCGAGCAATTTGACAACTGTTCGCCCAGCAGACCCGTTCCGATTATGGAAATCCATGGCACGGCAGACCTTACCGTTCCATACAATGGCGCATTCGGTTTTATCCCTCCCATTCCTGAAATCATAGATTTTTGGGCTATGCATAACCAATGTGGTCAACCTGTCTTATCTGATTTTCCGGATATCAATACTGATGATATGTCTACGGTTAGTGCAACCAGCTACACCGATTGCCAAGACGATACAGAAGTCTTGCTGTATACTGTTGAAAATGGCGGACACAGTTGGCCGGGCGCTTATGTCTTTCCCGAATTCGGTGCAACCAATCTCGATATTAATGCGAGCCAACACATCTGGGAATTTTTTACTAGGCATTCACATCCAGACCCTGCTCCTGCCGAAACCCTTAACACCAGTACGGAAACAATTTACACCAATGAACTTGTGGTTACCCCTAACCCCTTCGATGATTTTATTCAAATTAAAACAGCAGGTAGTGGAAAGGCAAGCATCATAGATATGAATGGAAAATTATTGTTACAAAAGGAAATTTCCAGCACTGATTTCCAGCTTCAGACCACTAGATTGACTGCTGGAATGTACCTGCTGAGGATTCAGGATGAAATAGGGAATCAGCAAACGTTTAAGATGGTGAAATATTAATAATGTTATTTTATCAAATCTACTGGTTAGTTTCAAGCTAGTCAGTAGATTTGAATATTTTTTACAAACTCCTCCGCTTCCTCCTTTCCAATACGGCAACCTTTTCAAGTAACCACCTCTTATCATTCACATATTCAAAACCCTCCAACTTTTCTCTAATATCTGTAATAGATTTTTTTCCCGCTTTGTGGCGATAGCGGTACAGGTTCACCAAAATTAAAATAAAATTTTTAAAGGCTTTTTTTCTCGGTGCGGACAATGATTTGTTCTGCCGAAAATAT
>JAHDGC010000164.1 GCA_020627865.1 Saprospiraceae bacterium
TTCAATATCCATATTTTGATCAGGAATATTATATATCACCTGACTCGCACTTGTATTTAAGGGCGGAAGATCGGGTTTAACATCTAGTTTTTCACTATCCTCCAGATGGGCTTCAAAATCTTTGATAACTTCCAATTGTTCGGATGGTAAATCCGAATCGGGTTGTGCCGTAACGAGTACAGTACCCATCAAAAAGAAAAATAAAGCGATTATTTTATGAAATGAAAACATATTGTTTGTGAATTTCAAAATGTCAATTAAAAATGAGTGTGTGACAAATTTAAGCGCAGATAAGTTAGTCACAATCCTCCCCCTAACCCCCTCCAAAGGGGGGAATGGCCTTTCGGCATTAGAGCGATCTCCCCCTCGGGAGGGGGGAGGATTTGTGTAACCGATACCTAAATCTTGACGAGTCATTTTATTCCTTATTTATAATTCCTAGATAACACACGATCGTATCAATTATTCTCCATCTCCAAAGTACTATCATCCGTGTGATCGTCCCTGATTCTGCTAGAAGATTGCTCCTTGGCGATAAGTTGCTCCAACTTCTTCTGGGCAATGCTCACCAACTCCGCATCTTCGTCATAATTTTCCAAAAGGCCTTCCAGTGCAGCCCTAGCATTAAAAAGATCGCCTTGTTCTGAAAGTACATCCGCCAGTAAGATTACACTTTTAGCCACCCAGTAAATATAGCTGGAACTCTCTCTAGTTGCATTCACACAAAGCTGTTTGGCGACATTCAATTCTCGTTTTGTATAATAAATAAAAGCAACCAGATAGCGAGCTTCGGCCGTTTGTTCATTGTCGCTGAGTTCAATAACCTGATTGAATGCAGCTAAGGCATTGTCATAATTTTTTTTATCGAATTCTATTTTTCCAATATAAAAATTAGCGGTTGCCTTATGATCTTGACTGGCTTGGGGATTATTGTTTACCTTCGTAGCCATTGCAAAAACGCCAGACTGGTCATTAATCCGATAAGCAGAACGCATCGCACCAAGCTGTGCTTCAAAACGCATATCTTCACTAGTGGCCACCACTTCAAGATCTTTGTACAGCCGATAAGCTTTACCGAAGTCAAGGGAATGATTGTAAGCAATAACAGCAGCCTTGCGCAATGCTTTCGCGTAGTATTTTCCCTGTCCTCTTTGGGCAACTTTTTCATAGGCATTGATGGCGTTGCCATAATCTTTCAAGACGGCATACGATTCGGCCATGTGATATAAGGCATCTATAATATGCCGGCCATTCGGGTACTTTTTGATATACCTTTGGTAACTCTCTATGGCCTTGTTGTAATTGCCTGCTTCAAATTGTGCCTCAGCTGCCTTGAAATTTAACAAGTCTTTTTCATCCGAATCCACCTGATGCCCGATGGTAGCCATGTAGTTGAAAAACCCATCTGGATCATTGAGGTCATCAATGTAGATTTCCTCCAAGGCCTTTTCCGCTGCAATCGCTTCATCTGACGTAGGATTATTGTTGAAAACTTTTTTGTAATAAGAAATGGCTCCTTGCAAATCTCCCTGATTGTAAGTGATGAGTCCGAGATTCAAGTATCCTTGATTGACGAGGTTGGATTTGTCTTTATAATTATTGACTAATTTTTTTAGGGGTGTTTTGGCTTGTTCTTTCTTGCCAATTTCCATGTAGCTGTAGCCCAATTGGAGTAGGGCATCATCCGCATATTGGTTGGTCGCATAATTGGCCGTGATCTTTTCCAGATCAATAATCTTCTCGGTTACATCTCCCTGCAATCCTTTGATGATGGCTTTTTGATAGAGCGCATACACGAACCCCGGAAACTTTTGTTTAACGACTTCCGAGTAGTTGGCGACAGCACTTTTGTAATTGTTTTGTTTGAAATTGCAATCCCCAGCCCTCAAAATCGCATCTCCAAGGACTTGTTTCTTGATATAATCCTTTTTGATGCGGCCATAATCGGCACGAATTCCGGCAGCAGCCCCTTCAAAATTCCTCAAGGCCTTACCGTATTTTTTTTGTTTTAAATAATTGTATCCAATGGTGTACTTGGCCAAACTGGTAGAGGCTTCGGTAGGGAGTACCGCACCAGAAGACAGATCAAGAAACTGTTGTAAAAGATTATTACTCTTCGTATATTTCAATTCTTGATGGGCAATTTGTCCTAGCCAATAATTAGCCAAAGCCTGAGTCGTTCTATCTACAGGAACTTTCAGGGATTTATCAAACATGGTTTTGGCTTGATTATACTTGTTATCCTTGTAAAGTTGCAATCCTCTGTAATAGGCTACTTTTTGATAGGTATCCCTGAGTTTGGGTGTTTTTTCAGGGATGGCCTCAATAATGTTCATGGCTTTTTCATAATCTCTAGTATTGAGAAAAAGATCACTCAACATCGTTTGCGCCTCGGTATAATGGGAACTTCCCGTTTTAATGGCTTGCAGTGCCGTGATAGCTTCCCGATCCGTTTTCAAATCATAGCAAAGTTTTGCATAATTGAATAATGCTTCCGCTTTCACATCCTTGTCATAATTCATCTGGCTGGCTACCCTAAATGCATTCTTAGCCGCATTTTTATCCTTCGTTTTAACGAGACAATCCCCGAGGATATACATGGCATGTTGCCCCAAAGGGCTATCAATATTATTCAACTGGGTAAGGTTTGCGGCGGCTTTATCATATTCTCCCAGCTTGTATTGCACATATCCGAGCTGATACATATCTTCTTTCCGAACTTTAGATGCCTTAGCCGCGTAAATCTCAAGGTGATAAAGTGCCTTTTCATAATCGCCTTTTTCGTAATAAGCCTGCCCAATAAGTTGGTGGATCTCATTTTTCTTATTGGTCTGACTGCTTTCTACCTTGGGTTCTGCGTAGGCCAATAGTTGATCTAAATTCCCTTGTGCGAAGTAAATCTGACTGATGTAGTACGGTACCTTTGATCTATATTTTTTTGAATTACTCACCCGTTGGAAGCTAGCGATGGCATCTCCATAATTGTCTTCAAAGAAAGCGCACATGCCATAATAGTAATTGGAAGGATAGTAATAACGGTTTTCGATATCCTTGATGCTCTTGAAACAAGCTTTGGCTTTAGGGAATTTTTTCTTCACGAAAAGTGCATATCCTTGTTTAAACTTGACTTCAGAGCGTTCATCCCGTCCAAGATCATAAGGGTCAATCTTCCCGTAAAGGGAGCTGGCTTTGTCGTATTCTTTAGCATTATAATAATAGTCCGCCATTTCTATAATGGCCTCGTTTGCGATAGGGTCAGGAGAATGCTTGTGGGTAAAGTCTAGGATAAGCTTTTCTCCATCGGGTTGTTGTAGTTTAACGGCACATTTTGCATAATTCAACTCTGCCTTGGTTCTGAGCAAGCGGGCTTCGCTCTCGTGAGCAGGCCGGAGCAGCTTAAGGGCTTGCGCAAACTCTTCTTGAGCCAAGGCCATCAGTCCCCGATTGTAGAAATCCATCCCGCGTTTATAGCTGAGCTGGGCTTCTGTGAAAATGGGCGTCTGTTGTGCCTGTATATGGAAGGTTCCAAGTAATAAAAATAGCAAAATGAGGTTTCTTACGAACATCTTTTCTGTATTAGAGATTGAACAGGATTCATAATGAACTGACAGAGCAGTTCATATATTGCGGTGAAATTATAAAAAATTCCTGAAGGAATTAAACCTGTGTGCTAAATTGCGTAAAATAAACAATTACAGAAAGCTTACATTTCAATAAGTGGCTCTTAGTCACGATAATTATCTGTTTTGAGAGCCATTGTCCACTTTTTGGTTTAAGGGAATTTAAAGAATAGGCTTAAGTTGTTCATTAGGTTTAGCTTTAGGAGCTAAAATTATACTTATAAACGGTGTCACGAATATATAATTATGGTTTTTAAGTTTTTCTGACGGAACCTGTAGCTTATGTTTTTTAGGGATGATTATTGATAATCAATGAAGAGGGAATTAAATGTCTGTTTGTTACTTGAATTTTTTATCAATAAGCGAATGTGCAATGACTAAGTTGTGCATTCAATCAAAAAACATGGTTACATCAGTATGCTAGATAATATTATTTCTGCTGGGAGAAGCAGGGAGGACGAAGATCGGGAGAAAGCATCAGAAGAAATACTTATGGAGTTGTTCCAAGCTTTGGCGACGGCTCCATCGGATCTTTTTTTTAATTATTTTGCCCAGCTTATCTCTGAAAAACTGGATGTAGCGTTTGTATCTATTTATTTCATAGATCAACAATTTCAAAAGAAACAACCTTTGGCCATTTGGTCAGAAGGGCTGCAAGTCGAGGATACTTTTTCTTATGACAAGGGATACGATGTGTACTCAGACAATATGCCTTATGTCATTCTTGATATTGATAAAGCCGTTTTAAAGACTAATCCTGATATCCTTAATAAGAACTTGAAATCATTTTTGATCTATCCTATTTGTGTCGGTGATGAAGTCATTGGGATTATAGAGATTTTTGCAGAAAGAGAGCTGAAAGCTACGGATAGATTAATTAAAATCATTGAAGTTTTTCTGCCTCGAATTTGTGGGGATTTACTCCGTTCTAAAGGGTATCAGGAGATGAAAAACGAATATAAGAAGTATAAAGATATTTTTGACCAATGTCCTATCGGTATTGTGCTGGAAAGTGAGGATGGGGATTTCGGATACAATCCGGGGCTGGCAAAAATGTTTGGTTTTGATTATTTCACGGAGAAGCTAAGTGCGGAACATCTTTTCGTTGGTTTTGAGGCAGAGCGTAGGCAGCAAATGACCCGATTAATTTCCAATGAAAAAAGCAATTATCAAAATGAAGTGAGTCTAATAAAAAAGAACGGAGATCAGATTCATATTAAGCTAACAATGGTCAATATTTTTGATAACAATACCCAATGTTATCAATGTTTGTCGGTTATAGAAGATATAACCAACAGGAAAATGGTGCAGCAGGCGCTAGATGAAAGAAATGAGCTATTCCGGAAATTATATGAAAACTGTCCTATCGGTATTGTTATTTTAAAAGATGGGCGGATGGTAGATGTCAACCCTAAATTCTGCGAGATGTTACAATACACGGAAGAGGAAATGCTACAATTCTCTGTGGAAGAAGTGACATACTCAGAAGATAACAAGCTGCATTCGGATAAGTTCATGGCGATGAAAAAAGGTGAACTTAAGGGCTTTTCTCTAAAAAAGCGATATGTAAATAAATATGGCGATATTTTATGGACTAAGGTTACTGTTTCGGCAGTTCGGGATAGCAATGACAAAGTACAGTTTATCATTGGGATGATTGAGGACATCACGGAGCAACAGAAAAATAAATTTAAGTTAAAAGAAAAACTATTAGAGTTGGACGAAAAGAATACACAGCTCAAGCGATACATCGACTCGAATTTACAGCTGGAGAACTTTGCTTATATTGCTTCCCATGATCTAAAAGAACCATTACGAACCATTGGTAACTTTACTCAGCTCCTTGAGTATCAGCTTAAGGGAAAGTTGAATACAGAAGCCGAAGAATATTTAAGCTTTGTGATTAGTGGTGTCAAAGATATGAATCATCTCATCGATGATTTGCTTACGTATTCTTTAGCGAATAAACAAGACCACGAATTTGAGGCCATCGACTTACCTGGCTTACTATCTACCATTGTGAAAAGCTTGAAGAAGTCCATTCAAGACAAGAATGTCCAAATTGTTTATAACAATATTCCTCCTGAGATTTCTGGAAATAGGACAAAGATGAAACAGGTTTTCCAAAACTTAATTACAAATGCGATTAAGTTCTCCAAAGCGGATGACCCTGCTCCTAAGATTATGATTTCTTGTGAGGAACTAGGCAGAGAATGGCAGTTTGAAGTCCGGGATTATGGTATCGGAATTAAGGCAGAATATCATCAGAAAATTTTCCGACTCTTCCAAAAACTACATGCTAAACATGAATATGAGGGTACAGGGATTGGACTTGCTATTTGTAAAAAAATAGTGGAGCAACATGGTGGTAATATTTGGTTGGAGTCAGAGCAGGATAAGGGCACAGCGTTCTTTTTTACCATAATAAAATCCCCAGAAACTAAAGGAAATTACCTGCTAGAATAGACCGTAGAGCCGCAATGCATTGCGGCTCCACAATGCATTGCGATTCCACAATAGTTGCGGTTCCACGATGCATTACGGCTCTTAAATCCTTGAGTTTTTATGCGTTAAAATTAAGGATCGTCTTTTCAATAATATCACAACATTCATGCAGTTGCTCCTCTGTCATCACTAGCGGTGGGGCAAAACGAATGATATTTCCATGGGTCGGTTTGGCCAACAAACCATTATCACGAAATTTCATACAAATATCCCAAGCAGTAGAACTATCTTGCGTATCATTTATCACAATAGCATTCAGTAGGCCTTTTCCTCGAACTAATGTAACCAAATCTGAACTATCCACTAGTTTTTGCATTCTTTCCCTAAATATCTTACCCATTCTTTCCGCGTTTTGTGCCAGTTTTTCATCTCGGATTACCTCCAAAGCCGCCATCGCAACAGCACAAGCCAGTGGATTACCTCCAAAAGTAGAACCATGTTCCCCCGGCTTGATACTCAACATAATCTCATCATTGGCCAATACGGCAGAAACGGGAAATACGCCGCCAGAAAGTGCTTTTCCTAAGATCAAAATATCTGGCTTAATCTCCGGTTTGTTTTCACAGAATCCCTCGCAGTTGCAATTCCCACAGGTAGCCAATAAACGACCTGTTCTTGCAATACCGGTTTGCACTTCATCCGCAATAAACAAGATATTCCTAGCCTTACACATCTCCGAAGCTTTCTTGAGGTAGCCTTCATCTGGCACAAAAACGCCAGCCTCACCCTGTATGGGTTCTACAATAAAGCCAGCTACATTTTCCTGATCCAATGCTTTCTCTAATGCCTCAAGATTATTATAAGGCACAATTTCTAAGCCAGGCATATAAGGGCCAAATCCCGCAGTGCTGCTAGGATCTTCGGAGGCAGATATTACCGTAAGGGTTCGTCCATGAAAATTACCGCCTGCAAAAATGATTCGCGCTTGATTGCGGGCAACGCCTTTTACTTCATAAGCCCATTTCCGGCAGAGTTTAAGGGCGGTTTCTACAGCTTCCACACCTGTGTTCATCGGTAGCACTTTGTCATAACCAAAATACTCGGTGATGTATTTTTCATAAGGCCCGAGTACATTATTATGGAAAGCCCGAGACGTCAGGGTCAATTTTGCAGCTTGTTCATTTAAAGCGGCCAAAATTCTGGGGTGACAATGTCCTTGGTTGACGGCAGAATAGGCAGACAGGAAATCATAGTACTGCTTGCCTTCTACATCCCAAACATATACGCCTTCTCCTCTTTCCAGAACTACTGGAAGGGGATGATAATTATGGGCACCATATTTATCTTCTACTTTAATCAACTCAGCTGAAGACAGCTTTTGGGTTTCCTGATTGATATTCATGATTTTAGATGTTTATAATTATTAATTTTTCCAGCCATTTTATGACTGGCAATGATATATCGTTCCGATGGAACTCATATCTATAAGATGTATTAGAGAATTTTTAATTGAATGTTTCACAAAAAATGCCGAAAGATACAGGTTTTTATCATATTATCAGACATTATTTTGCAAAAAAATATACCATTAAATCACTAACTATACAACTAATCCACCCGCTGCAAGGCCACCAACTTCAGATATTCTCCACCGGCTTCCATTAAACTTTCATGAGTGCCACTTTCGATAACTTTTCCGGCTTTCATAACGATAATTTTATCGGCATTTTGAACTGTAGATAAACGATGTGCAATAACAATAGAAGTGCGCTTGTTCATTAACTTCTCTAGGGCTTCTTGCACCAGCATTTCGGATTCAGAATCTAGGGCAGAGGTCGCTTCATCCAAAATCAAGATAGGCGGGTTTTTCAGAATAGCTCTGGCGATGGTCAGGCGTTGGCGTTGGCCACCACTGAGTTTGGTACCACGATCTCCGATGTTGGTTTCGTAGCCGTTAGGGGTTGCCATAATAAAATCATGCGCATTGGCAATTTTGGCCGCATGGATAATGTCGTCCTCGGTAGCCTCTGGGTTCCCCATCAATAAATTATTCCGAATACTGTCATGAAACAAGATGGCATCTTGGGAAATATAGCCGATCAGTTTCCGCAAATCTTTTTGTTTAATTTTCCGGATGTCTTGCCCGTCTATTTTAATCGCACCGTCTTGAATATCATAGAATCGATTCAGTAAATAGGTGACGGTTGATTTTCCACTGCCGGATTGCCCGACCAAGGCCACTGTTTCCCCTTTTTTTATGCAAAAAGTTACATCCTGTAAGACTTTTGTTTGCTCGTAAGCAAAATGGATCTTTTCAAGGCATATTTTGTCTGAAAATTCGGCTTTAGCCAAAGCATTTTCTGCATCGGCTAGTGGATTGGGGGCATCAAGGAAAGATAGGATACGGTTAGAGGAAGCTTCTCCTCTTTTTATATCATAAATTGCATTAGAAATGGATTTGGCGGGATTAATAATCTGATAAAAAAGGGCGACATAGGTGATAAAAACTTCTGGCTCCAAGGCATTGTTTTTTAAAATTAAAGTACTTCCATACCAAATGATACCAATAATTACTGAAGAACCTAACAGTTCACTGACGGGAGATGATAATTCTCTTCTATACAGCATTTCGTTCATCGCATCGAAGTAGCTTTGGTTCGTTTTTTGAAACTTTTTATCCACTTGGTCTTCGGCAACATAAGAACGAATAATAGGAAGGCCTGAAATATGTTCCTCAACAAAAGACATAATCTGACCCAAATCTTCTTTTGCTTTCTCGGAATGTCGCTTTAAGGTGTTGCCAATATAGGTGATTAAAAATCCCGTTACCGGAATAAGTAACACGACGAATAAGGTAAGCTGCGGACTGAGTATGATCAGCAGTGTTATCGTCGAGATGATCATCAAAGGATCTTGCACCATACGCTGAATGGAACTTAATAATGCCCACTGGATTTCTGTAATGTCCGTTGTTAAGCGCGTGAGGATGTCGCCTTTTCTTTTTTCTGTAAAAAATGCAATGGGGAGTTCCAGTAGTTTTTTATGAATATCATTCCTCAAATCTCTTTCAACTGCATTCTTAATGAAAACCAAGGCAATAGTCCCAATATAGCGACATATGTTTTTTAGTAAAAAAAGAATGGCCGTAAAAATTAAAATTCGAAGGAGAATACCTTGCTTCCCATAGATGGCTGCCCAATTTGTAATTTTAAAATTCAACCAACTTTCTAACCATACCCGAAGGCTTAAAATGCCTTCATAGGGAATGACCTCATGGACAGTTTGGGTATTATTAAAAATGATTTTCAAAATAGGAATCAGAATCGTGATGGATACTAAGGAGAAGAGTACCATGAGGATATTAAAAACAACGGAAAGCAAGATTTGCTTTTTGTAGGGGCGAGCATAAGATAGTATTCTCCAGTAGTGATTCATAAATACGTAAAATTTGTAGGACAAAAGTAAGCATAGCATCCAGATGATTAATAATCTGGCCGATATTTTTTCTATTTTTGTGTTGATATGAACATAAAGACCAGCCTTATTGTATCCACTTATAATTGGGAAGCAGCATTGGAGCTTTGCCTGCATGCAGTCCTCAAACAAACTCGCTTGCCGGATGAAGTTATTATTGCCGATGATGGTTCTGGTGCCGAAACCGCCCAGTTGATTCAGAGATTTCAGGGAACCTTTCCCATTCCTTTACATCATTGTTGGCAGGAAGACAAGGGTTTCCGGGCAGCAGCGATCCGGAACAAGGCTATAAAACAAGCCATTCATCCACTGATTATCCAAATTGATGGGGATATCATTATGCACCCTCGGTTCGTGGAGGAACACATCCGCTTTGCTCGACCCAGATTTTATACGAGGGGTATCCGCGCATTTTTAAGTGAATCCGAAACTCGATCGAGTCTTCAAAATAAAACATGCCATTTTCAGCTTTTTAGGCATCCTTTAAAGAAGTGGCCCAATGCGATTTCTGTGCCCTTGTTGCAACGTTTTTTTTCCATAATCAATTTCAAAGGCAAGGGTGCAATAGGTTGCAATTTATCCTATTGGCGAGCAGATGCCATAAAAATTAATGGTTACAATAATGATTTCACGGGGTGGGGGAAGGAAGATGATGAATTCTGTTTGCGTTTGGAAAATGCTGGTATCCGAAAGCGGACTTTAAAATTTGGAGCCATTGCCTATCACCTGCATCATCGGCTTGTGGAAAGAGAACAAATTCAGGAAAATATTGCCCTGCTTGAGGAAACACGCCTTAAAAAAATAAAGATTTGTAAAAACGGGATTGAATTGCTTTCTTGTGAAGATTATGAGAAACGTGCATCTTAAAACGCAGCATTGGCAATTCCTGAATTTCGCAATACTGGCTTGGGGAATCCTATCTCGGCTGGCGGTTTATTTCCAAAACCGCTCCTTATTTATTGATGAAGCTAATCTTGCACAAAATATTGCTGGACGGAACTTTCTCGAATTGCTGGCACCGCTTGAACCAGAACAATATGCGCCACCATTATTTTTGTGGGTTACAGAAAGTATTACCTTGGTCTTTGGGATCAACGAATTTAGTTTGAGGGCTTTCCCCTTGTTTTGCGGCATGCTTGCCCTAGTCGTTTTTTATAAATTAGGTAAACAGTTTTTTTCAGAGGCCGAGTTGGTCTTTCCCCTGGCTTTACTGGCTTTCAGCCCGATATTTGTTCGGTATGCTGCGGAGTTCAAACAATATAGTTCCGATATGCTCATCGCGCTATTGATTGTTTACTTTGCCTTAAAGTTTCCGGTTGGTCGATCTAAAAACTGGTTATGGGCAAGCTTAGGAAGCATTTGCATTCTCTTGTCGATGCCTGCTGTTTTTGTATTAGCAGGAGCGGGTTTCTATGGTTTTTTTTCTGCAAAAATGAAACGCGAAGGAAAATTGCGAGAAAGCCTCCCTTGGTTTCTAGTTACGGGATGTTGGCTGCTTACTTTCGCCTTATACTACTTGTTTATTATCCATGATGGCATTGGACGAAATAATCTGGAAACCTTCCATGCGCCTTATTTTTTACCCTTGTTCCCGACTTCAATACATGATCTGGATATGTGGGGCAATCTTTTGCTTTCCATGCTCAGGAGCGCTGTTGGCTA
>JAHDGC010000165.1 GCA_020627865.1 Saprospiraceae bacterium
TTTTATGCTGGAAAACCCACTGATAAGGAAAATAGAAAAGGGATTCCAAGCTGGAGAAAGTTTCCTCATTGCGCGGTTTAATTTTTTCTTTTTGAGAAATAGTCGCAAAAGGCTTGGGTTTGCCCAACACGAAAGGAGTAACTATTTTTTTATCCGGTACGGTAAAGTGTTTTTCAAAAGCTGCCCTTCCTTGTTCATTGTCAATGTTAAAACTAATGGGGGACAATGATGCAAAAGCGGCCATCAATTCATCATGTAGAGGGTTGGGGTGAACCTCCGAACCGTTGACATAATGAGGGACAACAAGGATCATTTTGCGTTGGGTGTACAAGATTGGACGCAGTCTTTGCCACAAAATTAGGGCGTTTTTTTCTGCTGGACTTTGCAGGCGTACTTCACTTGCCTTGAGGTAGGTTATTTCTGTATTGTACCAATTGGAAAAAAATTGTTCTTGTTCCTTTCGGATAAAATTCCACCAGATCAGTTGGTCTGTGTTGTCCGTAAGGGCACTGTTATGGTAAATGTAGGACAGGTGGTTTTCCTGAGTATTTTTAAATACAATGGGGGACGGTTGATAAATTGTCCTGACGATTCTTTCCAGTTTGAGTTGGCTCAAATTTGGTTCTGATTCCGGTAAAGTCTCCAGTAATTCGCTTACACGTCGGGATTGTTCGCTTAAAACGACAAGAGAGCTATTCTTGCCACCCGTTTCTTCAAAGGCTTGCATCGCCCATTTGGCGAGATATTTAAAAATTTCGATTACCTCACCCTTGGGAACGGATCGGGACTGGTGGTACCGTTTTCTTTCAAACCAAAAATTATATTGATCCCTAATTTTCTTAACCTTGATAGATGGATCGGCTTGGGCCTGTTCTTCCAATTTTCCGAAAAACATACCGATCATTTTAAACCAGTTTTCGCTGTGGATGCCGGGTGCTTTCGCAATTTGGTTGGCAATGTGAAAGGCCAACCGGTCGTCGATAGGTTTGATCGGTAAGGAAACAAATTCCAATATCTTGAATGGATCAAGGGGGTGCCAGAGGAATGCTGGGATAAGCTTCAGGATCTGCAAACTGGGGCGAGCCTGTGATGCAGAAAGGATACCGAGACTAGGCATGCCTTCTCGGATAAAAGCATTATCCAGTGCCCTGTTTTTTTCTGGGATAAGGCAGAGCGGTTTTATCTTGGGATTTTTTCGGATAAGAGCGGCGAGGAAAACGGCGGCTTCCGTTTCTCGTTTTGCGTAAAGCAATAGTAGACTGCCATCACCTTTCAATTGCTTTTTCTCCGGGGAAGGATACAGCAATGCACGTTTGAAAAGTGCGAGATCATTTGATAAGGAATGATCCGGTTCTGATACCCCAGAAAATGAAACCCCTGTTGCTTCCAGTTTTTTAAATAAATGCTGAAAATATGCTGGGAGCATCTCCAATGGTTCGTTGAGTTGTATACTTGAAATCGAGTGTTGTCGGGTATCTAGCTTTTCCATGATCTCTATGAACCGATCAGCAAAGCCGGCGGGAAAATTTCTTGTTTTATCACCCTGAACGGCAGCCTCAATCTCGGCTATCACCCGAAGCCTTTCCGGAGTTTTATCCGTATATAAAAAATCCCAACCGCAAAGTTTGAGTTCATCTCGCATTTGGAGAATTCTGGCGGCTGTAGCGAGCGGATCAGCATAAAAAGAAACTTCAAAAAAAAGGCCTCGTTCCTTTTGCAGTTTATGATCGAGGATCTGTCTGAAGATCTCGATGCGAAGGTATTCGTTGTTAGAAGGGTAACCAGCAAGCCCTAATTGGGTTTCCAATAAACTTAAAAGTTGCTGCGGGCCGATTTGACAAAATCCTGCCACAGAAGATAAGGGCAAAGGATACACACGATCGTCCAATTCAAGGCCAAATTGGATATTCATAGATGTTTAATTTTGTTCGTAAAGTCCTAATGTTTACGAGCTAGGTAATGCGAACGGCACTAAGGTGATTTACATCACCAGTTTAATTTACAACATCCCCATTTGGTGATAAATGTGGATGTTATTTTCTTGAATAGGTAGAGTTGATAATGTAAAACAAGACATCAGCAAATTTGGAATTTATCCGCCGGCTTCTTGTCGTAGCATTTTAATTTGGCTTTCCCAAAGCTGCCTTTGGTCAGAGACCTCGTCATCATCACAGTAATCTGTTATTTCAAGGATGGTTTCTCCAGTAACAGGAGAGCGCATCATTCGAAACTCCAAAAATTCCTCATCACTATCTGCATCCTCCCATTTAAATCGAATCCTTTCATCTTCAATGTCATCAATCATCGTGGCAACTTCCTCGGAACCTTCCCATACGAAGGTGTAAATCTCACCGGAGATGTCCACTTCGTCACAAAACCATCTGATGAGGTTAGAGGGTGTGGTGAGGAATTTATATAAAATGGTCGGAGATGCTCTAAAGATAAACTCCATTTCTATTTTTACTCTATCCATTGAGAAGAGAATTTACACTATAAAATTTTGGGAACAGAATCCTTCAAAAAGAAAAATTTTGTTTGCTTTTGCCTAAACACGTGTTTGGCTTCGATCGCAATAAAATGTAAAAAATTGAGTTATCCAAACTAATTTTGTTTTTTTTAACGGAATGAACCCGAATTGAGGTTATCCCGCCAAAAATAAAATAAACTATTTTAGCCCGAATTTGTTGTAAAACCTTGATTATAAGCAATAAAACCGTTAGTTTTGTAGAAGCTAGTATCCCATTTATAAAATAAGAAGTTTTTTTTGCTTCAAGGTATTCTGGGAAAATCCCAAGATGTACCATTTGAAGCATAAAATTCGCTTTGTTTAACAAATTGTAATTGTCCCATCGCATATCTTGCCGAACAGTCCTAGAGGCCAATAGTTTCTTATCGTATCTTGGAAAGCCAAGCATACTTGGTTGATTATTTTGTCATAAACTATAAAAATTCATTTGTGCATGAGACAACTGAAAATCACAAAATCTATTACAAATAGAGAAAGTCAGTCGTTAGAGAAGTATTTACAGGAAATTGGAAAAGTAGATTTATTAACTCCCGAAGAAGAAGTCGATTTAGCCAAACGAATCAAGCAAGGGGATCAGATCGCCCTTGAAAAACTAACCAAGGCAAATTTGCGTTTTGTCGTCTCCGTTGCCAAGCAATATCAAAATCAAGGATTATCCCTTTCCGACCTTATTAATGAAGGGAATCTTGGTTTGATTAAAGCTGCACAACGCTTTGACGAGACTCGGGGTTTTAAATTCATATCATATGCCGTCTGGTGGATCAGGCAATCCATTTTACAAGCTTTAGCGGAACAGTCCCGTATTGTTCGGCTTCCTTTAAATAAAGTAGGTTCCTTAAATAAAATTAACAAAGCTTTTTCGGAATTGGAGCAGGAGTACGAAAGAGAGCCTTCTTCGGATGAGTTGGCCGAATTACTTGAAATCCCTACCGAAGAAGTTGAAACGACTTTAGGTGTTGCTGCACGTCATGTCTCAATGGATGCTCCTTTCGTAGAAGGGGAAGATAACTCTCTACTTGATGTCCTTGAAAACGGAGGTACGCCTAACACGGATTCTGCACTGGAGTATAGAGAATCTTTAAGTCGGGAAATTGATCGTTCCCTTAGCACGCTTACCGAGCGTCAGTGCGATGTCATCAAACTTTATTTTGGTATCGGTGTCGAACATCCGATGTCATTGGAGGATATTGGTGAAAGATTCGGATTGACACGGGAACGTGTTCGTCAGATCAAAGACAAGGCTATTAACAAACTTAGAAATACGAACAGGAGCAAATTGCTCAAACATTATTTGGGTGCTTAGTTTGTATGGTCAAGAAGTTTTCCCTTTAAAAACTGCATTGATGTTATAAAGCAATTTGTAAGCAAAACAATTTGAATAGGATATTGACTATAAATAAAATCTGTTAATAACTTTTAGGTAATTTAAAGTTGGTAAATCTATGATTTATTATTTTAAACTATCTTAGGTCATATTATTTTATAAAAGCAAATCGAGAGGTTATCGTTAGGTAACCTCTTTTTTTATGCTGTTTTGTGGGATAATAAAGTTATTGTGGATAAGTTTAGTTGCTATACAATTTTGTGTTTTAATTATGTGTAAAGTGTTGTTTTTTAGTATTTTAATGCTGTTTTGTGATTGTTAGTGCGAGTGATTTTACTAGAATAGTAGTGATTTTTTTGAAAAAATCGTGTTGTGCAAATGTTGAAGTCGGACTATATTGCAATATAATGTATTGGGAAGGTCATATTGTATGTATCATCCTCTCAAATGCATGGCTATAATAGCGTTTTAAGTAAATATTTTATAGCTAGGGCGGATTCGGGTTTAATAATGAAAAATAGAGGCTTTGAATAACAAAAATATATAAAAGTTAGATGGTTAAATGGTTTGAGTCCAGAAAGCTGGACTTAGATCATTGCTTTTTTTACTCAAAACTGTTTCTTGGGAATGGCGATAAAATGAATAATTTATTTTTTCAACATTCCTTATAAAAAGGAGTCTTTGCTTTTGCCGAGGCTCTTTTTTGTTTTTAAACTCAATATTTTCTTAACCCATGCCGCAAAGCACCAATACTGGTATACAAAATAACAAATATTTCGGCATAAACAACAACTTTTTGGGCGATAACCTGTATAAATAAACCTTCATCTGACCTGTAGGCTCTAGGGCCGTAAAACATAATTAAAATTTGTATGCCTAAAATCAAAGAAAAAATGATCAGGGCTTTACCATATTTATTCGGAAACCCCTCCTCTCGGAAAATAGCGATGGCGTACAAAATGGACATGATTAGAAACGCAACAAATCCTGTCCTGACACAGTTAACATGTCCCCAATAATTGAGGTTCCAAGGAATGAGGGCTATCCCGATATAACTGATTCCGGCGAGGATGCCGAATAGACTTGTTGCCAAGATAATGATCTTGGAACGAAATAAACCCGGTAGGGCTAAAAAATAGAACAAGGTACTTACGCCAGAAAATATCAAGCTAAAGGTGAAAATTTGTTGGGCTGGGGTATTGGGCTGCCCCCGAAATGTTTTACTTCTTCCCAAATCACTAAAATAATTTCGGGTAAAGGAATATTCGCGGAGCTGGGGTTGGTGTAAGGTGCCACCGTCATAGACGTACATAGCAGCGGTAGTTCCGACCAAAAATTGAATGGCTCCGATGAGGCCAAGAACAAGGAAGGCTATTTTTACTTTTTTCAACTTTAGCAATTTCTAAGGGAAATATAGACTTGGTATGATATCAATACGGTATTGATGAAAAATAGATTTAGAAATATAACTATTTTTAAGATGATTTATTTTGTTTCTTCCATACCTTAAAAAAGCCCCCGGAACAGATTGCTCCGGAGGGGTCTCTCTCAAATGGAAATAAAATGTATGTGAGTGGATATCTGTTTAAATGATCCTTATTTAGCCTTTATGAATTTTTGATTCAATACGCCCTTGGTCGTTGCTATGGTCACGAAGTAAATTCCGGCATCCAGTTGTGAAATATCAATAGCAGATTTTGTATCCTTTGGGTTAATTGTGCGGACTACTTTTCCTGTGGCCGTGACAACATGGATGTTTTGAATATCCTTAAGCAAGGAAAGGTCAAGGTTAAGTTCATCTTGTGCTGGATTCGGGAAAATCCGGAAATCCATGCCGTTGAAGTCTAGTTCAGTAATGGGTACTTTTTCTGATTTTTCTGTTGGTGTAGTTGATGTTCTCCCACCCGCAAGCCTAGGCATATCAGCATCGATACAGAAACTGGTAACCTCTCTATAAGTAAACGCTCCTCCGGAGGCAATCGTTGTATTGCCATTAGATAGCGTGTAATATCCAGATCCATAAGCGCAGCAGATACCGTCACCATAAGTATCGGCGATGATAAACTCGTAATTTCCACTGATGAGGGGCAAGTCTATAGTATATATGGTATTGTTAGCGTAGCCATTGCCGGAAGCTACTGTCGCTCCACCTTCTTGTATGATGGCCCAACTGGTTTCATATGCGTAATAATCGGTTCGCAGTACGAGTGTTGTTATCGGATCAGAAAGGCAATCGTTGCATGGCTCACATAGCATACCGCCACAATCAATCTCGATTTCATCCCCATTCAAGATGCCATCCGAACAGGTTTCACAAGACCCATCATCTTGATTAGCCTCCGGATTGTAGTTGTGTGCTGTTGGGTCTGTACATCCCATGACGACGCCCTCGGTATCAATGCAAAAAGTGAACGTTTCCTCATTGCCATATTCCCCGCCGGAGGTGATCTCTTCTCCGCCATTTTCCAGCGTATAAGAGCCTTCTCCATAATCACAGCAAATCCCGTCGCCATAAGAATCATAAATCGTAAAGGTATACTCTCCATCCGGCAATTCAAAAGTTTCTGTAATCGTTGTGTTGTTGGGGTAACAAGCACCGGAGGCAATTACGGTACCGCTCCCGGTTAAAGTCCAGCTTATTTCATGACCATAATGGTCTGTTACTAATGTAAGTATGGTTGTGGAAGAAGCAAAACAGTTCTCTTCCGTTTGTGCAAAGGATAGCTGGGTTAGCAGTGTTGCTAACAAGGTAGTTAGAAGTAATCTCTTCATTGGTAATTTAGTTAAATGATATTAAATATATGTGTTTTTAATTTTATAGATATAGCAATCCCACGAATATTGAGTTGATTTATTCAATATTCAAAAATGCTTATTATCGAAAGAGTTTGGAAAAATATTTTATCTCTCTTTGGCTTCTGTTACAACAGTGTGATTGTTGTTTGGAGTCTAAAATAATATCTCTTTAATTGCAATTATATTAATATGAATATGATTACATGCATAATGGCAGATTTTCAGAAAGTAACAGCGGAAATGTGTGTTTTTTTATTTTTATAAATATTTAATATTGCAATGTGTTGAAGTGTAGTACTTTATGTACGTTTTTTTTTGATAGGAAAAATAAAATTTTGTGATGAGTGAAAGTGGTGTGATCTTTGTTAAAATTCTAGACTTATTTAGGGGCTTTACTTTTCTCTCCTGCAAATGATTTTTCTCCAGCTTCTACCTTAAATTCTAGATGATTTTCTCTAGGGGGAACAGGGCAATTATATCCATCGCTAAAGGCACACCAAGGATTATAAGCTTTATTTAAATCCAAGATGAGTTCTCCATTTTTTATATCCCCAATCTTAATGTCGATATATCTTCCGCCTCCATAAGTTGCCTCATCATTGGTGAAATCTTTAAAGGGAATGAACAGATGATCCTTATACATGGGCATCATGAGCAAGCGAATATTCTGGTAAATGGCAAGCTTGAGATCATGGCCATTAATCTGAAAGGTGAGTTCTCCATATTTTTTGTAATCTTTGGTTTTACCTGAGTAGGTCGCCATTTTAAAGACCTCTGTATCTGGCGTACGGGTAAACTGGCAGGTTACTTTGTAATTTTCATCTGGTGCGTAAAACCGGAGTTTTTTTATTTCCTTTTTTTTGTGATAAAATGGCCCGCGTTCGTTTTCAAGATGCGTTTTCTTGTAACTTTTCCTGTGTTTTTTTATGGTGTGTTTATAACTCTGTGCTTGGCTGGAAACCAGAAAAAATGTAAAAAATAGTAAGGTGAAATATTTCATGTTTATTTAAGTTTAATTTTTTCGGTAAAAAGAAATCAGACGTCCTTGTGCAAGGGGCAATCTTTGTACTATGAGGCGAGTAATTACTGTCGCCCACCAATCACTAATTTCATTCCGCAACCATCACCAATTTACCATCTCTGCTAGTCGTGAGCCTCGTAATATTAAAAATACCCAGATAACCAAAATCCTCAATCTCTACCCAATCGGTATCCATTTCTTTATTGAATTTAAATAATTTGCTCCCGGTAGCCATTAAGACCGTGCCATCTTGCAAAATCGTGAAATCTTCACTGCCGGAAAGGGTAGGGAGAAATGTTTTTCTTCTTTCAGATACCAGATCATATTCCATAAGCATCCAGCGATCCTTTATCGTTTTAGAAATATAAAGCAAGTTCCCGTTTGGAAGTTTGCCAAAACCACGACCAATATTTCCGGTAATTACTTTTTGATTACCCGTCTTGATATCAGCCAGAAGTAGACTGTGGGGTTCTCCAACAATAAAGAGGATAAGTTTATTTTTATTCAACCACAGATGATAACCAACATTGGTGATTTCTTCCAACAATGGTGATCCGTTATCCGATCGGTCTAGCGGGAATTGCCAGAGCCGCTGGGTGTTGTTGCCATCGCTTTCTACCCGAACACAGGAGAAAGACTGTCCGCTCGGTATACGGGTTGGAGAATACTCGCTGTCTGTCGATGCTGTGATTTGGGTAAGTATTTTATTTTTTAAATTTAGGGATACAATTTCGGTTTGTGCTGTATCTTCCGCAAATTGAGTGGTGAGATACAATATGTTATCGGACATAAAATGGGGCTGATTATTGTATCCTTTCGGATTAAAATTGGTGAGGTACTTGCCATCAGTAAAATTATACTGTTTGTCTGTGACCTGCTCCATTTGGAAGAGGAAAAGCTTGGTGTTGGGTAATTGAGCGAAGAGTGGGACAATATTTAATAACAAAAAAAATACGGTAAAGAAGGTTTTCATTGTAATGACTTAAGATATAAAAAAAGTTCGCTTACCGTTCCTGGGTTATAATATAATTGAGAAATGCCTAGTGTGAAAAATATTGCTGTGATAAAATTCACGCTAGGCATTTTAATGTGATGAAATATGTATTTTTTGGGTAAAAACGATCTTAGGGGATTAGCCTGTTTTTCTTATCTTTGTGAATAAATAACGCGACGACATTTTTTTGCAGTATTTCCAAAGACAAGATTAAGGCTCAAGCCGAGTTGGAAAGAGTGGTATATGCCCTTGTGTGGCGCTACAGAAGATCCCCCGTCAAAGAAGTATTCCGGTCTTTCTATATAGTTAAATTGGTAGCCAAGTTCCCAGTGCAATAAAGTATAAATGGGAGCCGAAATACCAATGCCACCATTGAACCCTAGTGTTCTGGCATAATCAAAGCTGATTTCATTATCAAGCACATCATTGGGAACACTATAGACATCTCTTCTCGCATTATAATAGCCGGCACCTGCTTTTAGAATTAAACCGAAACGATAAGCAGGTAAACTGGAAATATTTCCCCTGAGAAAAACACCGTAATAATCTTCATTGAACACATGTAGGGCTTCGGGTTCCTGTGTTACATCATTTAAGATTTCAAATTCTGCATCGGTAATGTTTTGACGGTATTCTAACCCAACTTGCACGTTTTCCAACCCGCCAGCTATTCTTGCCCCTATTGGGACATAACCTTGCGTGTCATTATAAGTGGGATGGTCATATGCAGTGAGATTATAACCGGAAAATACTTCGAAGAAAAGTTGTTGTGCCTGTATATTGTAAAAAAACAAAAAGGCAATGGTGGTGGTAAAGAATAGTTTTTTCATACGTTTGAATGTTAACTTGGTGTTTACTCAGATTTATTGGATAAAATGAAAACACCCTGAAAATATAACTCCCATGTCGGGGTTCTGATTATACGAATCATAAATGTACTAAAAAAATCAATTATAATAACAATCAGAACGAGATAAAAACCGAAAGCCTCTGGAAAATAATCCCCAGAGGCCTCTGCAAAAAAAAACAAGATGATTTGTGAATCCTTAATTATTCTCTGGCAGTTCCTGTCCGTTTCATATCATTATTCTGGTTTGAAGGCTTTCCCGTTAATTGGTCTATACTCACCTTCATTTCTTCGATAACCATATCTTTTTGCTCCAATTCTGCCTTGAGTTCCTGAACCGCAGCGATTAAAACGGGGATCAATTCCGTATAATTTACAGCCTTGATATTCATTTCTTCTCCTGCTTTATTGATGGCCTTTGCTTCATGGCTGACCACTTCTGGCAGGATCGTTTCCAAATCCTGTGCAATCAAACCATATTGTTTACCTTGCGCCAGATGCATTTCCGGAAATTCTGCTGTTTTAAACTGATAAGTTACCGGTTTCATTTGTGCAATCTTTTCGAGGCCGCTTTCCACGGGTTGAATATCTTCCTTCAATCTCCTGTCAGAAACACCATATATCTGGCCGGAAATGCCCATGTCTCCTAGGAGATGCAAAGCATAAGTTGGAGTAGCCGTGCCGATCCCCACGTTTCCAGTATTGTAATAAAGTGCCGTGCCGGATTGTGACCATAAAGAGCCGTCGCCACCACCGGTTAGCGATACCCACTCACTACCTGTTCTACCCTCAAAATCGCTTCCGGTCCAGCGAATGGTTCCTGCATTATTATTCGCCGTTGTCCCGATATTGATGGCGCCGTTGACATCCAGTTTTTCACTAGGAGAAGTTGTTCCGATACCGACATCTCCTGTAGTTTGTATTTGCATACGGACAGCGTTATTGGTTAAAAACCTGAAATTATGGTTGGTCGTCGTGCCGATAAAAGCCTCACCAATTTCGGCTCCAGCATCAAGATTGCAAGTAGAGCCGGAACGAGAAAGGCGTAAGGCTCCTCCTGACGAACTAGCCACAGCATGTAACGCTTTCTGAGGGCTGGTCGTGCCAAATCCGTTCGTGCCATTATTCCGGAAAGTAACTCGGTTTGCGGTTCCGGCTTCTGTACTGGTATTGGTGTAAGAATAGAGATAAAGGGTTGCACCTCCACCAGTGGTTGCGTAGCCCCAACCATTACCCGTAGGGAATCCAAATTTCAAGTTGCCCTGACTAGAGTTAAAGAGTGCATCTCCATTAACATGCAAAGTATTTAAAGGAGCTGTTGTTCCGATCCCGACATTTCCATTCTGTTCTATGGTAAGGTGTGCACCATTGCTATAATCTGCATCATTATCAAAGAATAATTTATCTTGGCCATAATTGTACAGTTGATAAAACCGGATAGAATCCGCTCCAAAAGAACTTTGATTCGGAACTTGCCAACGGAATCCATTTTTGTCAACATTAGAACTTAATCCTCCAGACCAAGTATTGTTAAACATAAAATAATTGGTACCGGCATTATTGGAGGAAGTATTCCCTGAAATGGTCAATGGCTCTTCGGGAGAACTATCTTTAACGCCAACATTTCCGTTGCTGGTATCGACGATAAGTTGTGATTGTGTAGTATAACAT